>DAWBYD010000113.1:0-5014 GCA_052278285.1 Collinsella sp.
CCAAAAAGGGACAGGTTTATTTTGGTCGGTTTTATCTGGGGTAATGCCGCACATGCGTTTATCTAAAGATCTGAATTCAGATAACTGAATAGACTGTCTGACAAAATCGAAACCCGCACCAACCAGCCCTTTTGCTATTCCCGGCGGGGTCCGCGGATAAAGTTTATCGCGAGTTCCGCACGAACAGGAGGCCACTTAATGTGGCCTCCGTCGTGAGCAGGACTGTAGAGCAGGAAACCTAAGCCGGTGTCCCCGCTCTCCCGGGGCCGAACGCCCTAGTTGTTGAGCATGCGGTCGAAGCTTCCCGAGTCGCCATCCCGATAGTCTGCGGTCATCAGAATCTCCTGCGGAATGCGCCCGCCCTCGCGCAGCACGTTGCGGAACTGCACGCGCGTAACCATGGGCAGATCCTTGATCGTCGCCGCCAGGTTCTGCGGCACGCCCTGGTTGGCAGCCGCGGGCTCGCACTCGCCGCCGGCCTTCACGCGACGCTTATGCTCGGCGAGCATGGCACGGTACATGCCGGCATGCAGGCGAATCTCAACCACATTGGCATTGCGAGCCTGCTCGACAATGCGTGCGCCCTCGCGATCGATATCGCCCACGTAGTAGACGTAGTTAAAGCGATAGCCAATCTCGGCCAGATAATCGTCCAGGGCATGCGAGACGCTCGCCTTGCATCCGCCGCCAAAAATCACGCCGCCCACCTTGATGCCAAAGAGCTTGGCGTGCTTGCGGCCACGCAGCAGCCTGACGATCTCGTCGTAGGTGTCCAGGTTCTCGACCATAATGAACGGCTTGTCGGCTCCCAGCGTAAAGAAGCCCGTAAAGTGCACGGGGCGATTGGGGGCGACCTTGATCGCCTGCATGCTGATGCCCTTTTCGGTCATACGCCTGATCAGGCGCTCACCGTGCTTGCCGTCAAAAGCCTTCTCGTCGTTAAAGATCTGGTAGGCACGCTGGCGGCGCGAGGCAACCGGCGTATCGGCACCTCGGTTCTGCTCGATCCAAGCCTGGATGATTGCGATTTCCTCGGCAATCTTGCGGTTGGACATCTCGTTGTGCTGAGTGCGCTGCGGAGCCTTTTTGCCGTCCTTGCCCTCGACCTTTACGATCTGTGTCTGCTGCTCCTTGATCTTGGAGAGCGCCGTAGGCGTAGGGACAACCTTGAGCAGCTGCCTGCCTAAAACGCGGGCAAGGGCAAACGCCGAGACCTCGCCGTGGGCGGACGACTTGGGCTGCTGGGCAGCAGTATCTGCTGCGGCAGACTCCGGCTTCTTCTGAGACTTGCGCTTAGAATCGCCCTGGGAATTGCGCTCGTGCTTCGGCATAGACGCCTGCTTCTGCGGACGATCGAACTTGCTCTCCTTCGCCGGCTGGCGCTTAGGCTGCCCCGAAGAAACCTCGGCCTTCGCATCCTCGTTCTGCGGCGTGGTCTTCTCGGTTGCAGTCTCGGCATGGGAACTGCGGCCCCCACGATGGCGACGGCGGCGAGGCTTGCTCGACGTGCCCTGCTCCGTCTGCTCATCAGTAGGCTGCTGGCCCTGAGTCTCCGTATCGGACGCAACCTGCTCATCAACAGGCTTCTGTTCACGAACTTCCGACTCGGCAGGCTTCACGGCCTTCTCGGCCCTCACCTCCGGAACCTGATTAACCTTCTCCTGACGCTTTACGGGGTACGCGCGACCTGCAAAGCCGCGACCGGGACGACACGAGTCTGAGGCCTTCTTGGCCGGCTTCTCGGAATCGTCCGCAACCTCGGCAGTCTCTTCGGCCTCGCGCATAACATCCTGCTGTTCGGCCCTAAAATGCGCACCGCGGCGACGCTTGGGCTCCTGGATCTTAGCATGCTCTTGAGTGCGAGTCGGCTCCTGCATCCCGACGGACTTTTCCTCGACGGCCTCGGCATCCGTCTCACCCTTTTGAGCAACGGCGCGACGGAAGCGCTCCTGCTGGGCGCGGCGCTGCGCATCGCGCTTGCCACCCCCACCAAAACCGCCGCGTCCTGCCTTGGCCGTAAAGGCACGCACGACGTTCTCATCGAGCAACTCATCGGTATCGACATGCTCGCGCGGAGCAACCTCTTCCACAGCAGGCACGTCAGCAGAATCCTCGACGACAAAGTCTTCGACGGACTCGGTAGGTTGTTCCTGGACATCGCTGATCTCGGCATTGATGGCATAGAACGCCGGGCGCCCGTTAATGCCGCTACCCTCGATCTTTGTCACGATATTTGCCGCGATAAGCTCATCGCGCATCGCCTTGGTGTCACATTCCTTATCGACGGAGCGGAAAATCTGCGCCAGCGCACTCGACTTAATCTTGAGCGCCTTGCGGCAAAGCAGGTCGTAGGCAACCAGCTTGGCACGCTCGGCAGAAAGCGACGTCTGGCTGCTCAGACGCTCAGCCAGGGCATCGACATTATTTTGGTTATCGGAATATACCGTCTTGGCCACGGGGCCCCTTTCATATGTACACATATACGTCTATATGGTACAACGCGCGAGCCTATCCACGCAAAACATCTGCGAGGACGCCCCTGCATCACCCGTTCTCGCAAGAAAAAAGACCGAGTCCGCGTCGTTGCGGACCCGGTCTTTCCGAGTCATATAGATGTGACGCTCAACTCGTCAGGTCGATTAGGCCTTGGCAGCCTCGGCGTCGGCGGGAGCCTCGGCAGCAGCAGTGCGGCCATACTCGGCCTTGCCCATCTCGGACCACTCGGGCTCCTCGTCGGGCATGGAACCAGCCTCCTTGCCGAAGAACTCCTTGAGGCAGTTAACGGCAACGATGAGGCCCAGGACCATCAGCAGGACGGCGAAGACAAGCTGCAGGCCCTTGGTGGCGGCGACGGAGACGGCGGCCGTGGTGGCGGTAGCCGGGATGGTGCCGAAGAAGCCGTAAGCCTGGACAGCAGCCATGCAGCCCATGGCGCTCTGGACCAGCGAGGTGAAGGTGCAGCAGAGCAGGAAGGCGACGGGCACGTAGAGCATCCAACCCTTGCGGCCGGTGCACTTGCAGAACACGGCGAGGGTGATCATGGTCATGCCGCCGAGCAGCTGGTTGGAAGCACCAAAGAGCGGCCAGATGTTGGCATAGCCACCAAAAGCGAGGGCGAGACCGGGAAGCAGGGTAACGACCGTGGCGAACCAGGGGTTGCCGAGGACCTTCATGTAGCCGGCCTTGGACTCGATGGCCAGGGCATCGTTGGTCTGGGCAAAGAACTCGGAGAACGAAGTGCGGGCGATGCGGGCGACGGCGTCGAGCGAGGTCAGGGCCAGAGCGGAGACGTTCATGGTCATAAAGACGGTAGCGAGCGTGCCGTCAACACCGAAGGCCTGCATACCGCGGGAGATGCCAGCGGCGAAGATCTGGAACGGGGTGGAAGCGACACCGGCGTTGAGGGCGCCGGTACCGGCGGTGTTCATGTCGGAGAACATGATGCCGGCGACGATGATGGCAAGGATGCCGACGAAGGACTCGACGATCATGGCGCCGTAACCGACCTTGACGGCGTCCTGCTCCTTCTCGACCTGCTTAGAAGAGGTGCCGGAAGAAACGAGGCTGTGGAAACCGGAGAGAGCACCGCAAGCGACGGAGACGAACAGGACCGGGAACATCATGCCGGAGGCAGTGGAGAAGCCGGTGAAGACCGGAGCGGTGATAGTGGCCTGACCGTTGACGCCCAGGACGACGATGCCGAGGACAGCGCAGACGATCATGACGATCATCATGATGGAAGTGAGGTAGTCACGCGGGGTCTTGAGCATCTGGATGGGCATAGCGCCAGCGAAGACCAGGTAGACCATGACGACGGCGAACCACTGGAACTTATCCAGGTAGACCGGGAACTGCATACCGACGGCGAACATGAGAACCATGAGGACAACGCCGGTGACGAACTCGGCAGCGCCGGTGAGGTTGAACTTCTTCTGGGCCCAACCAAAGGCGATAGCGACGAAGGTGAACAGGATGGAGATGGTACCAGCGCAGCCGGCGGCATAGGACTTGGTGAAGTCGATGGCACCGGTAGCAGCACCAGAAGCGTCAACGGCCGGGGTGAACATGAACGTCTTGCAGACCATGTCGGTGAAGGCGGCGATGACGATGATGCAGAACAGCCAGCAGAACAGCAGGAACAGGCGACGGCCGGTCTTGCCGATGTACTTCTCGATGAGCTGAGCGAGCGACTTGCCGTTGTTCTTCATCGAAGCGTACAGGGCACCAAAGTCGTGGACGGCGCCAAAGAAGATGCCGCCGACGAGGACCCAGAGCACGACGGGCAGCCAGCCAAAGGCCATGGCGACGATCGTACCCGTAACAGGGCCAGCACCGCAGATTGAGCTGAACTGGTGCGAGAACGCGGTGAAGGCGGAGACGGGCGAGAAGCTCTTGCCGTCCTTCATGCGCTTGGCCGGCGTGAGGGCCTCTTTGTCAACGCCCCATTTGTTGGCCAGCCATCGGCCATAGCCCAGATAGCCGCAGGCGAGCACCGCCGCGGCCACAACCATGAGCAAAACTCCGTTCATTACATTTCCTCCTCTAAAATGAACTTCCTAGACATAAAAAATGAGGGCCGTCGGTTGCGCTCGACGGCCCTCATCTTTATCAGCCGCCCGTTATCGTACGGGCTAGCTGTATGTGCTAACCCGCATCAGATAATTACTACGCTGATAATGTTTAGCTGATGCGTGAACATGTCTAAGAAATCCTCTTCAATCATGATGCGAACAATCCGTGCGTGTTCACATCCCCCAGTGGATGAAAAGGAGTATGAAACTTTAGTTACCTAAAGTCAACGCAAATATGTAATGAATTTTCAACTTTTTTTGAATTTCTCGGTATAAAACGCCACTGACCTCGGACTTTACCCGACAAAAGTTTTTGCATGAGAGATGCCCCCGAGAGCGGCGGGGGGGGGGGGGGGGGGGGGGGGAGAAGATATCGAAAAAAAAGAAAGAGGACAGGGGGACGCGAAATTAGAAAAGAGATGGTATGGATACAACAGGAAAAG
>DAWBYD010000114.1:0-6515 GCA_052278285.1 Collinsella sp.
AGCATAGGTGGTTGCCAGGGTATCGGCACCTGCAAAGGCGCGATCGGGCAGCAGCAGCGCGGCGTCGGCGCCTCGGGCGATGCAGTCGCGCAGCAGCGACGCGGTCGCGGGGATGCCCATCGACACCACCGTCACGCGCACATCCATGCCAAAGCCGATAAAGTCGTCCTTCAGCGCCAGCGCGCATTCCAAAGCGCTCGCATCAAAGGGATTAATGACCGCCTGCTTGCCATCGCGCACGATGGTATTGGTCTTGGGGTCCATCTTGACCTCGGTGCTGCCCGGCACCGCCTTGACGCACACCACCATATGGAAATCGCTCATCTTCACGCGCCCCCTTTCTGGACGAGCTCATCCAAGAGCTTCTCCGAAAACAGGTTACCGCGACCCAGCTGCCCATCAGGATCGAGCTGGAGCTTGAGTCGAGCCGATTCGACCATGGCCTCGTGACCGTACATCGTCTCCAAGAAGCCCGCCTTGATCTTGCCGACGCCGTGCTCGGCAGAAACGGCACCGCCCATAGCCGTTACCTCCGCAGCCCACTGGGCAAACAGCTCGCCACCGCGACGGTAGTCCTGCGCATCGCGCGGCAGGATGTTCACATGCAGATGGTTGTTACCGATGTGCCCCCAGGCAGCAGATTCAAGCCCGCTTTCGGCCAGTGTGCGGCGATAGAGGGCCACGACATCGGCAAGGCGTGCATTGGGCACCGACATGTCCGAACCCAGTTTGGTGATGGTGGGATCCGTGCGGCGACGCTCGTCGATAAGCATATTGACGCTCTCGGGGACCGCATGGCGGAAGAACCGCTGGCACTCGCGATCGACCTCGGTGCGCGCGACCCATGTCGCATCGTCACTGCCGCCCGCAAGCTCCAGTACCCACCCCAAGTGATACAGCTCCTCAGTCGCCTGGGCTTCGTCGTCGCAGTCGAGCTCCACGTAGACACAGACCTTGGCGTCTTTGTCGAGCGCAGGCAGCGAGGCAAACGCCGTCGACTGCTCGCGCTGGCGACGTAGAATATCCAGGGCGCCAGCATCGAAGTACTCGATGGCAGCCGCATGGGACAGGACGGGACGCACAGAATCGGTGAAGGACACGGCCTTGTCTTCGCTGTCGAAGAAGCAGCTCACGCCCCAAACGACCGCGGGTGCCACCTGCAGGGCAATCTCGAGTTCGGTGATGACGCCGATTGTGCCACACGCACCGATAAACAGATCGATGGCATCCATATCGTCAGCAACGAAATAGCCCGAAGCATTTTTTGTCTTGGGCATGGTATAGCCGGGAAGATCGAGCTCGAGTGTACGGCCCGCTGCCGTCACGAGCGACAGGTGGCGGCCCTGGGCAAAAGCCTCGCCGCGCCGAAGCTCAAGCAAATCGCCATCAGCCAACACGACGTGGAGTCCCGTGATATGTGGGCGCATGGGGCCGTAGGCGTAGCTGCGGGCACCGGAGGCGTTACATGCCGCCATGCCGCCCAGACAGGCAGACGCCTCGGTGGGATCGGTGGGAAAAAACTGCTCGGGAGCCTCTTGGAACTCCTCGTAGGCCTCAAGCGATGCCTGGTCCCAACCAGCGGTCGGCAGCACCTTCTTGCTCAGCTGCTTGCGCAGCTCCGAGAGCACAACGCCCGGCTCCACGCGCAGCAGAAATTGGCCTTGTTCATCGCGGCGAAGGCCCAAATAGCGATTCATACGGGAAGTATTGAGGATATGCCCGCCGTGGGGCACGGCGCCGGCGGCAAGGCCGGTTCGGGCGCCCTGAACCGTTACCGGAACACGCTCGGCATGGAGCTTTTCCAAAATGGCACGGACCTCGTTTTCCGTTGTCGGAAACGAGATGCTCGAGGCCTCGCCCGATGCGCGAGATTCATCGCGGCCATACTCTTCGAACTCGTCGGTGAAGGGTTTGATGGTTGCAGACACGCGAACTCCCCCTTTAGCTAACTACAGTGTTTGCAGGGAGATGTTACCGCATCGTTTCGTCGACGTGTTCGAGACCGTCTCCATAATTGGCGTTTTTTACGTTCGTGCAATTCGGCGAGCGGCTTGATTTCCTCGGCAGACGATGCTTTTGACACATATGGCCCCGCCGTCGCCGACCGCGCGATTGTCGCTCGAAAAAAGTTGGAGTATTTTTTGCCGCCTTTTACCTGCGGAGACGCCAATCCGTCAAGCATTTGGTCAGAAATTGGTCAAGTAGCGGCTGATACGGTCGGCGTCGACAGCCAAAACCGATAGAAGTTTTGGCCCCAGAAGCAGGGAGGTTCCCATGGCATATTACTGGCCCCAGTACGGCATCGCCATCGAAGTCGACGACGATCCCCATCTCCTGCCTTTCGACGAAGAGGCATTCCCCGATACGACGGTCTACCACGTTACCACCGATGTGATCTGCGACCCCGAGTCGTTCTCGGCGCTCGCCCACCACATCGCGCATATCCACGACGTCGAGCTCCCTCCCGACTTCGACGAGCTCGTCTACTCGCGCCGTCTGATGCTTCACATGCTCTTTGGAGCGGACCCGTCCACCTTTGCGCGCATCTATACCGCCAAGGATGCCGCATGAGCGCGAAGAAGCCACCCCACTTTGCAGGCCTGGGGCATCGCAGGAAGCTCATCGTTGCCTGCCTGGCCATCGTCTGTGCCCTTGTCGCCGTAGGACTATACGCTTGGCAGTCGCAGCCCGTACCCGAGGCGGGCGCTTCGGTTACGACGGCCGAGGGCAAAACGCGTCAGGAAATCCAAGATGAGCTCGACGCTATCGTCCGCGACAACATGATGACGATTTCGGTCGCGCCGGTCGCTCAGCTGCAGGAGGACGGCAAGCTGCGCGTCAACGTGCAAAACGTCCAAGACAATAAATTTCCCCAGCGATTCCGCGTCATCCAAAACGACGAGACCATGTACGAATCCGGTGTGGTCGAGACCGGCAAGACAATCGAGACGTGCCCCGCCGGCGACATCAAAGAAGGCGAGGCGTACATCGAGATCCAGGCACTCGATGCCAAGACCCTCGACAGCCACGGCAATCCGACACGTGTCAAGGTGCGGGTTGAGCAAGCCGAGAACTAGCTTTTCCGGCCGACGCGGCACCGCACGCAATTCACCAGCATTCGTCCAATCATCGCGGGGACGGCCCGCGGCGAATAGAAAGGAACGACCATGGACATCACCAGGAACATGAACGGAGCCAGAGCGCTCGTCGTGGGCGCAGGGCTCGCGCTCGCGCTCGCAATGGGCGCTGCCCCGACGCCAGCTATGGCGGCCGGGCGCATTGGAACCACGAAAGTAATGGTCAGGACCGAGATCGACAACGTTGAGTTCAAAGTTCCGACGGTTATTCCCTTCGTCGCCAAGGCCGACGGCACGCTCCAGGGCCCCTCAGAAGACGCGACCACCATCGATAATCATTCGGCCTACGGCATCCATGTCACCAACATGAAGATCGACGCCATGAACACCTGGACCATTGCTGCCGACGCCAAGGCCGGAACCGCGCAGAACTCCATCGACTTTAAGGTCGGCCCCGACGGCGCACTCCAGAACGCCAGCGCCGCAATGCAGGGGACGGGCCTCGATCTTTCCAAGAACGCAGCCTTCGACATGGGCTACCAGGGCATTGCCGGCGGCAAGGACAAAATTAAGCTCAAGACAAGCGGAAACGTCGCCCGCGTCACGCGCGACATCTTCCACGTAACCGGCGAAGGCGATCAGGTTGCAACGATCACCTGGACGGTCGAGCCCGGTGCGCACACGGCATAAGGCCGTCGCCCTGGCCGCCGCCGTCAGCATCCTAGCGTTTGGCCCAGCCATGGCCTTTGCCCAGCAAGAACAGGCGCAGGCCGCCACGCAAGTGACGGTCGACCTCTCGGGGCTCGACCGCGGCGACCGCGAGGAACCATTGGCGCAGACAGGCGATGGACGATGGCTCTTGGCAGCAGGCGCCACAGCAGCAGGCGCAGGAACCGCCGGCCTCGGTCTGCACATCAAACGCAGCCAGAAACAAAACATGGACAGGCCGCACTAAATTAGCTAAGGAGACCCCATGGCATCGAAGAACCTTTTGCCCGTCGTCGCACTCTGCGGCGCGCTCGCAACCGGAACGCCTGTCGCCGCTTGGGCGACTCCCGCCATGGCGGACTCCTTACCAGCAGCCCTAAGTTCCGCACCAAATCCGTCGAGCGCCATTGCGTGCGAGCGTTTTTCGATCGCACAGGCCGCGATCTCAACCTCGGGATGCCTTCGTCGTAATACGGACGGCTCGATAGTCGTGGATATCAAGCGTTCGAACAAGGCAAACGGCTCCCAGGCGGGGTGCGCCGTCTGCATGTGGCGCTCGGTTGTGCTCGATGCGGATGGCGATCCATGCAATTTAGAGCTGCGCATCGACATCGCTTCGGTCGATGACTCGGCGAACGGAGCGAAGGTCGCCTTCGACGGTACGTTTTTTGAGAAAGGAGGCGGTATATGTCTGGGCTGCGCCGCCGCGAATGCAGACGGCACGCAGCCCACCCTCTCATTCACGACATCGTTGCGACTGACCAAAGCCGACACCGATGCCATCGCGGCGGGAGAAGCGTCCCTGCTGTTCTACGCCGTCAGCACCAAAGACACAGACGCTCATTTCGAGAAGCCAGCCGGATCACTCAGCCTTACACGAGGGATAGAGACAGGCCCTATTGAAATCGATGCCCACGCGCAAAGCAGGCAACGCATTCTTGCCGACCCGGCGCTTCTCGAAATGGAGTGGAACGGATCCGGAGCCATCGGAATTCTTCCCTCCGCGCTTGACGCCAAGACGCTCCCCTCAAACGACGAACCCATCAACGCAACCATACAAGAAGAGAGCGCGGACAAAGAAGCAGGTGCGGGCGACACGCCGTCGCCGACAAACGGCATCCCAGCTTCTCTCGAAGCACCGAATGAGCCCGCTAACGATCCAAACGATCCCGAGCTCGCGGACAGTCTGGGGCTTGCTGATCCTCAAGAGATCGATGAAGGTAACTGCTGCGTGCTTGCCGCGCTCGACCACACAGAGGTCATCGACGCTGCGGACATCGAAGTTGCCGCCGCCAATCAACCCGTCCGCAAGTCGGCCATCATCGCATTTCCCGAATCCATCGAAGTCGTCTTTTTGCCATCGGGCGAGGTCGTGGCCCCAACACTGCTCACCTTGTTGGGCGCCAAGAATACTCGAAACGAAATTAAAAAGGTCACGGTTGTCGACCCTGCAACCACCGCCAAGCTGCGTCTATACGCCGTTGCTCCAGATGGAGGCAAGACCTTGGAATTCGATGGCGACACACTCCTAGCCTGGCGACGTCTGGACATTATGCAAGACGTCTCGTATCAGATCGAACTCGAAGGGTTTGATCGTGCCCGCGATGCCAATATCATCGCCGCGGCTATTGAATCCCCACAGCGGCTTATGACACTGCGCTTTGACTACTATCCCTATGTCCCGACAACCACCTGAGGCTTACATGCCGCGCATCATTCCTAACACCACTTATATAACGTATTAGATGAGTCGCGATGTGCCTCGCATTTCGTTCTGCTACGATTGCCACGTTGGCATCAATACAGGAGGGCTCATGCCGGGCTTGGGAACAATCATCAACGTTGTGCTTTTAGTTGCGGGCGGTCTTTTGGGATTAGCGGGCGGCCGCTTCATTACACCGCGCATCCAAGACACGCTCATGAAAGCATCGGGGCTGTGCGTCCTGTTTATCGGCCTGGGCGGCACCATGCAAAAGATGCTCATCATCGATGGAAAGGCGCTGGCGACCACCGGTACCACCATGCTCATTGTCTCGTTCGCCCTCGGCTCTCTCATCGGCGAGGCCATCAACTTGGAGGCTGCCATCGAGAACCTTGGCGAATGGCTGAAGCGCAAAACCGGCAGCGAGGGCGATAACGAGTTCACCAACGCTTTTGTCTCGACTTCACTCACCGTGTGTATCGGCGCCATGGCCATTGTGGGATCGATCCAGGACGGTCTGCTCGGTGACTGGTCAACGCTTGCCCTGAAAGGCGCGTTGGACTGCATCATCGTCTGCACCATGACGGCGTCGCTTGGCCGTGGCTGCATTTTCTCCGCCCTGCCCGTCGCCGTGTTCCAGGGGACGATCACGCTGTTTGCCGGCGCACTCTCTCCCATCATGACCACGGCAGCCCTCGACAGCCTTTCGCTCGTAGGCTCCATGCTCATCTTCTGCGTCGGCGTCAACCTCATCCGTCCTCAGACCTTCCGCACGGCCAATATGCTCCCCTCCGTCGTCATCGCCGTCATCTACGCCCTCCTGTTCTAAATCTATCTACACAGCGGTATCTCGAACATCTGTTTGATGCTGTGCTATGATATGAGGTCACCGAAGCTGCGTTAGGAGAGGAGAAGCGGTGGCCGACCAGGTCATCTAGATGCTCATCGAGCGAGTTTTGGCCGAGTCCCGGTCCAATGAGTCAGCTCGCTTCTCAGATGAGGTCTAGGCTGACGAGCAGAATCTCAAG
>DAWBYD010000115.1:0-3917 GCA_052278285.1 Collinsella sp.
GTTCGCGCAACGACCAGGTGGCGACCGACACACGCCTGGGCGTCAAGGCGCTGGCCAAGGAGCTCATGGAGGCCAATCTTGAGCTGCGCCATGTGCTGGTGGATGCGGCCAAGAAGTACGACAAGGTGATTCTGCCGGGCTACACGCACATGCAGCACGCTCAGCCCGTGCTGCTGTCGCATCATCTGCTGGCGTATTCCTGGATGTTCGCGCGCGACTTTACACGCCTGAAGGCGGCCTTTGATGCCGCCGACAACTGCCCGCTGGGTGCTGCCGCGCTTGCCGGCACGAGCTATCCGCTCGATCGTCAGATGACGGCTGCCGAACTTGGCTTTGCGGGCGTGATTCCCAACTCGCTCGATGCGGTTTCCGACCGTGATTTCCTGCTCGATCTGCATTACGCCGGCTCCGTCATGGCCATGCATCTGTCGCGCCTTTCCGAGGAGATCGTGCTGTGGTCGAGCTCCGAATTTGGCTTTATCACGCTTTCCGACTCGTACTCCACCGGCTCGTCCATCATGCCGCAGAAGAAGAATCCCGACTTTGCCGAGCTTATCCGCGGCAAGAGCGGCCGTGTGTATGGCAACCTGGTGCAGCTGCTCGTGACCATGAAGGGCTTGCCGCTCGCTTATAACAAGGACTTGCAGGAGGACAAGGAGGGCGCGCTCGATACCGTCCATACGCTCATGCAGTGCCTGTCGGTTATGGCCGGTATGATTTCGACTTGGACCGTCAACGAGGATGCCATGGCGCGCGAGTGCGGCGTGGGACACCTTGCCGCCACCGATGTTGCCGATTACCTGGCTAAGCGTGGTCTGCCGTTCCGCGAGGCACATGCCGTGGTGGGCCATCTGGTCCTGATGTGTGAGAAGCGCGGCTGCAATCTTGAGGACCTGCCGTTTGAGGTGTTCCAGGAGGCAAGCTCGCTCTTTGAGCACGACATTACCGAGGCGCTCGACATCCCGTCGATTGTCGCTGCACGCACGACCGAGGGCGGTACCGCCCCTGCCGCCGTTGCCGTGCAGCTGCAGCGTGCCGAGGCACAGCTCGTGGCCGACGAGGGCGTGTTTGGATCGCTGACCAAGGTCGTCGAGATGGGCCACGGGATAAAGTAAGGGTTTGGCCGAAGCCGTTTTTGCTATTTATTGAGGAATCGTATTTTGCTTTTACGGGTGTCTGCTGATGCGGACGCCCGTGTTTTGTTGCTATGGGGGAGGGGCTTGTCGAGAACTTCTGTAGGACCTTTGGGCAGGTTGTGAAGGGGTTACGTTCGCGGGCGGCAACCGACCGCCTGCTCTGTTCGATGCGGTTGATGGGCGGTCGGATGGTACTCTAATCGGGCTTCGAAACAGAAGTGACACATATGGAGCGCTTTAATAAATTGCAGCGTTTCAATAAACAGCTTTTTGTTTAACTGCAGCTAAAACTCTGTTACGATGCAGTCCAGGCGGGTGCCGGAATGGGACTTGGGCACGCGCGAACCTACTTGAAAGGCTACTTTTATGGCTATCGAGAAGACCTTCATCATGATTAAGCCCGACGCCGTGCGCGATCGCAAAATCGGCGAGATTGTTGCTCGCATTGAGCGCAGCGGTCTTGTCATCGAGCGCATGGAGATGACCACGCTCGATCGCGCTACCGTCGAGGAGCACTACGCCCATCTGGCCGACAAGCCCTTCTTTGGCGGTCTCTGCGACTTTATGACGAGCGGTCCGGTCGTCAAGATGGTCGTTTCCGGTCTCTCCGCTGTTGCTAAGATGCGCACCCTCATGGGCGCTACCAACCCGCTTGACGCTGCTCCTGGTACCATCCGCGGCGACTTTGCCGTCGATGTCAACGCCAACGTGATCCACGGCTCCGACTGTTTGGAGAACGCCGAGATTGAGATCAAGCGCTTCTTTGGCTAAACCAGCTTTGACTCCTTAAAGCTGTTAGCGTGTGGCTTGGGCGCCGCGGAGCTCCATCCGCGGCGCCCTTTTATTTCAAAATCTATGAAGGGGCCCGCTCGGACATGCGTTCCGAGCGGGCCCCTGCTGTTAGCTTGTGGCACTGAATAGTTTAGGCTTCGTCGACGATCTTAAGGCCGCGCGTGTGATCGATCTCGTTGAGGAGGTTAACGCGACGCTCGTGACGACCACCCTCAAACTCGGCGTCGAGCCACTCGTCGACAATCATCTTGGCGAGTTCGGAGCCCACGACGCGGGCGCCAAAGGCGAGCACGTTGGTATTGTTGTGCATGCGGGAGAGCTTGGCGCTGAAGGGCTCGGAGCACACAACGGCGCGTACGCCCTCGACCTTGTTGGCAGCCAGGCTGATCCCGACGCCGGTGCCACAGATGAGGATGCCCAGGTCGACGTCGCCGTTGGCAACGGCCTTACCCACCTTGTAGCCGGCGATAGGGTAGTCAAAGCTCTCGGAGGTGTCGGTGCCAAAGTTCACGACCTCGCAGCCGCGCTCCTTCAGGTGCTCGGAAATGATGTTCTTGAGCTCGACGGCGGCGTGGTCGTTACCGATACCGATCTTCATGGATGGTTCCTCTCTGGTCTGTGCGGCGCAAATGCTAAAGGTGTTTACCGCGTTCGACTGCATAATAGCGCGACTTTTGCGTAAACGCTCGAGCGTTTTTTGGTCAAACGCTTTAGCAGGCAACGAGACTTGCTTCTCGTGAATGAATGCTGTCAGTTTGTGCTTGAGCGCCGTCCGCCGGAACCATGGTTGCGGTTTTTGATGCATTGTTATCAAATAAAGGAGGTAACTTTTTTGAGAGCCCAGCCCGTTATGCAAGCAGGAGATACCTATGCCTACCGATTCCGTCCGTGATGCCGCGTTTTGCGATGTTTTGAACCGCGAGCTTGTCTGCGCGCTCGGCTGTACCGAGCCCATTGCCGTTGCCTATGCAGCAGCGCTGGCGAGCCAGACGCTCGGTTGCGATCCCGATCATATGGATGTTGCCTGTTCGGGCAACATCATCAAGAACGTTAAGAGCGTGACCGTGCCCAACTCGGGCGGTATGCACGGTATTGAAGCCGCGGCCGTGCTGGGTGCCGTGGGCGGCGACGCTAAGAGCGCGCTCGAGGTGCTCGAGAGCGTTGACGATGAAGACCGTGCTCGCGTGGCCGAGCTCCTCGCCGACGCCGGCTACTGCGATGTGTCGCTTGTCGAGGGTGTGCCCAACCTCTACATCAAGGTGACTGCGACGGCCGGGGGCCATACCGCGGTCGTCGAGATTACCGACCACCACACCAATGTCACGTGCCATACGCTCGACGGTATTCCGGTATGCGGCAAGTCGGCGGGGGAGTGTGCCGCCTGCGCCGAGCGCGTGGTGGCCGAGCGCGCGGCAGATAAGGCCGACACGCCCATGTCGATTGAGACCATCATCGACTTTATCGAGGACGGTGACATTGAGGACGCCCGCGCTGCCGTTGAGCGTCAGATTGAGCTGAATGGCGCAATCAGTGCCGAGGGCCTTGCGCACGCTTGGGGCGCCGAGGTGGGCCGTACGCTGCTGGGTGCTCGTGCCGATGACGTCGCCTGCCGTGCCCGTGCCCGTGCAGCCGCCGGGTCCGACGCCCGCATGAACGGTTGCGCGCTGCCGGTCGCCATTGTGTGCGGCTCGGGCAATCAAGGTATTACCTGCGCGTTGCCCGTCATGGAGTATGCCGAGTACCTGCGTTGCGACCACGAGCGCCTGGTGCGCGCCGTGATGCTGTCCGATCTTATCGCCGTGCATATCAAGAGCTATATTGGTGCGCTCTCGGCGTTTTGCGGTGCTATTTGCGCCGCGTGCGGCGCCGGCGCCGCGATTACCTGGCTGTGCGGTGGCACGCGCGAGCAGATTGGCGCGACGGTCTCGAATACGCTCGGTAACGTGGGCGGCATCGTGTGCGACGGCGCCAAGGCGAGCTGTGCCGCCA
>DAWBYD010000116.1:0-6840 GCA_052278285.1 Collinsella sp.
CCGCCCGAAAGCGCATAGGCGCTCTTATCGAGCTTGTCTTTGACCTCGTCCCACAGCGCCGCGCCGCGTAAGCTTTCCTCGACCATGCGGTCGAGCTCGTCACGGTCGGTGATGCCGTGGCGCTTGGGCGCAAACGTGATGTTGTCGCGAATGGACTTGCGGAACGGGTTGGGCTGCTGGAACACCATGCCAATGGAGCGGCGCAGCTCGTAGGTGTTCTCGGTCTTGGTATTCACGTTGCGCCCGCGGTAGTTGATCTCGCCCTCCACGCGGCAGCCGCGAATCTCGCGATTCATAAGGTTGAGGCTACGCAAGAAGGTCGACTTACCGCAGCCCGAAGGCCCGATGAGCGCCGTGATCTCGCCCTTGTGAAAGTCGAGCGACGTATTGTGCAGGGCATGGTGGTCGCCATAGTACACGTTGACGTCCTTGGTGGAGAGCACGACCTCGTCGCTCACGGCCTTGCCGCTCACGCGCACGCGCTTCTCGCTCTCCCCCACGCTCGACAGGAAGTCCCGGGTGTCGGACGATGCCGCTTCGGTTGCGGGCGTTACATTCATCTCGCTCATTCGGCCGTCATCTTCCTTACCAGTTGCTTGCCCACAATGCGGGCGATTACGTTAAACAGCAGCACGCAAATCATCAGCAGTGCCGCGGTACCCCAAACGATCTGCTGGGCCTCGGGGCTGCCCTCGCCATAGATCTTGTAGATATGCACGGCGAGCGACTCGCCGGGGCGGAACACGTTCCAGGCACAGGTGGGGCTCGACAGGTTAAAGCTCAAGAAGTTCAGGCGAACCGGCGAGCTCATACCCGAGGTAAAGAGCAGTGCTGCGGCCTCGCCAAACACACGGCCGGCCGAAAGCACGATGCCGGTCACGATGGCGGGCATGGCCTCGGGAATCAGGATGTGCAGCGTGGCCTCCCAACGGGTGAGGCCCATAGCCAGGCACGCATCGCGCTGGGCCTGCGGCACGTCCTCGAGCGCCTGTTGGATCACACGCACCAGGATGGGAATGTTAAACATGGTAAGCGCGACGGCGCCGGAGATAATGGAGTACTTCCAGCCCAGCTGCACCGAGAACACCAGAAAACCGAACATGCCGACAACGATGGAAGGCAGCGAGGACAGCGTCTCGATGGCGGTGGAGGCAATGTCGCGGACGGGTCCGTCGGGTGCGTACTCAACCAAAAAGACCGCGCCACCCAGGCTGATGGGCACCGAGATGATCAGGGTGATCAGCAGCAGGTAGAACGAGTCGAACAGCTGGTAGAGCACGCCGCCCTGCGTTCCGTTGGCGCGCGACGGCTCCGTGAGAAAGCCCGGCTGGAACAGCGTCGAGATGCCCTCGAACAGGATATAGGCCACCATGGAGACGACGATGAGCATGACGATGGCGACGATCGCCGTCAACACGCCCGTGGCGAAGCGGTCCTGCTTTTGGACACGCCCGAGCCTCGCCTCGTCGATGTGGATACGCGTGCTAGCCACGAGCCTTCGCCCCCTTGCGGCCGATAAGGTGGATGATCAGGATGAAGATGAGACTCATGCCCATCAGCAGCAGGCCGAGCGCCCACAGAACATCGTCTTGGGCCGAGCCCTCGGCATAGACTGCCATGGACGTGGTGAGCGTGGTGGTGATGGTCGAAGCCGGCGACAGCAGCGACGTCGGCATGGCCTCGATGCCGCCGATGACTATGCGCACGGCGAGCGTCTCGCCAAAGGCGCGGGTCATGCCCAAGATAACCGCGGTCATGAGCGACGGCATGGCGGACTTGAGCACCACGTGCCAGATGGTCTGCCAGCGGGTGTAGCCCAGCGCGAGCGAGCCCTGGCGGTAGCCGTCGGGCACGGCGCGCAGGCCATCGACCGAAAGCGTGGTCATCGTCGGCAGAATCATGACCGCCAGCACGATGGCGCCGGGCAAGATGCCCAGGCCCGTGCTCACGTGGAAAACGCTCTTCATAAGACCGACGACCACGTGAAAACCGATCAGGCCAAAGACGACCGAGGGGATGCCGGTCAAAAGCTCAATGAGCGGCTGAAAGATCTTAGAGCCAAACTTAGGGCTAATCTCGACCGCAAAGATGGCAGAGCCGATGGCGATGGGCAGCGCGATAAGCGTGGAGAGCACCATGACCGCAAACGAGGTGACGATCAGGGGCAGGGCGCCGGTATAGGGCAGGCCGTTTTCGGCTGTGTTGGCCAGGTCCCACTTGGTGCCGGTGAAAAACTCGACGACCGAGACGCCGTCCTTGACAAAAGCCGAGAGGCCCTTTTGGGCGACCATAAAGATGAGCGCGGCAACGACAAGCGTCACGAGCGCTACGCACGCGCCCGTGACGCCCAGGCCCACGTTCTCAAGGTCGCGCTTTGGCAGCTGTTTTGCCATTGCAAACCTTTCCGGGGCGATTACTTATTTAGCAGAGACCTTGCCGCTGGCGTCCTTGACGACCTTCATGGCAGAGACGGGGATGAAGCCCTGCTCCTCGACGAGCTTGCCCTGGACGTCGTCGGAAAGCATGAACTCCAGGAAGGCCTTGGTGGCCTCGTCGGCGTCCTTGGAGCAGTACATGTGCTCGGTAGCCCAGATCTTGAAGGAGTCATCAGTGACATTCTTGCTCTTGGGCTCGACGCCCTCGACCTTGATGGCGTTGAACTTGGAGTCATCGAAGTGCGAGAAGTCGAGGTAGGAGATGGCGTTATCGGTGCTGCCCATCTGAGTCTGGACGTCGCCGGACTTGTCGAGCTCGGCGTCGCCCTTAAAGTCGACGGCCTCGTCGCCAAAGACGGCGGCCTCGAAGGTGGCGCGAGTACCGGAGCCGGCCTTGCGGTTGAGGACGACGATCTTGGCGTCGTCGCCGCCGACCTCCTTCCAGTTGGTGATCTGGCCGGAGAAGATGCCCTTGAGCTGCTCGAGGGACAGGTCGTCGACCGTCACGTTCTTGGAGACGACGGGGCCCATGCCCACGACGGCAACCTCGTGGTCGACGAGCTTCTTGACCTGGTCGGCCTCGAGTTTGGTCTCGGCGAAGACGTCGGAGTTGCCGATGGTGACGGTGCCGGCGGCAACAGCGGTCAGGCCCTTGCCCGAACCGTTACCCGAGCCGGAGACGGAGACGTCCGGGTTGGCATCCATGAACTTCTCGGCAGCGGCCTCGACGAGAGCCTGGAACGAGGAGGCGCCGTCGTAGGTCACCTCGCCGGAGACGGACTCGGCAGCAGCGGCGCTACCCTTGTCGGCGGCGTCGGATGCGCCGGAGCCGCCGCAACCAACGAGACCGAGACCGACGATGCTGGCAAGACCACCAGCGAGGCCGAGGAACTGACGACGAGAATAAGCCTGATCGAGCATGATCTTCCTTTCATACATGCGACTCGTGGGCACCCCGCCCACTTTGCTGTTTGGAAAGATACGGCCCCGACCGGGCAGCGTCCGCGCCAACTACGGTTTCTTACGGGCATTTGATAGACCCTTACCGCAAGCGCAGCACGGCCTTTACAAACGAATAACAAACCCGCCACCAAGCATGACCCGCCTTTTACACCAATAAAAACAAAGTTGCGGTGAAATAGTTCCTGCTTGGCCATCAAATGGCCCATTCTAGGAACTATTCCACCGCAACTTAGATTGGGAAACCGCGAGACCTTAAAGCTCTAATTCATTCAAACGGAGGATCGCAACAATATAGATCTTGAGCGCCTGCTTGAGCTGGTCCTCGTTGGCGCACTCGTTGGGACCGTGCATCTGGCCGCCCCACTCGGGCAGCTCCAGGCCGGGCTCCTCGGGGCCAAACGAGACGGCGCGGGCAAAGTTGCGCGCGTACGTACCGCCGCCCATAGCAAAGGGCTCAGCATGCTTGCCCGTAAACTCGTTATAGGTATCAATAAGCGCCTTCACGGCCGGATCGTCGGCAGACACCGAGAACGGCACCTTAGCGCGACCCAGCTGACACGTCACGCCAAAACGGCCCACGAGCGGGTCGAGCTGCTCGCGGATGGTATCGGCACTCGTACTGTCGGGGAAGCGCACGTCGATGACCTGCTCAATATGGCCATCCGCCACGCGGATGACTCCAGCGTTGCAGGTAAGCGGGCCAAACGCCGGACTCGTCGCATCGAAACCTAGGCCGCGGCCATAGGCATCCGCATGCACAAAGGCCAGGAACTTGACGAACTCGTGCTCGGCAGGCGTCAGCAGACGCTCGTCGCGTGCACCAAACGCGTCCTCGGCCTCGCGCAGATACGCCACGATCAGGCCGACGGCGTTGATCGTTCCCTCTGGCATCGAAGCGTGGCCGCCAATACCGTGGGCGAAAATCTGCGCATGCCCGTTATCAAGCGCCGTGATCTCCAGGCGGTCGGCGTTCTCAACGGGCGCCGGCAGCTCATCGGCGGCAATCGCGAGCTCGCAGATGGACTGCGACGGAATGGCGTTGCTCGCCTCGGCACCGCTCCAGGACACAATGCGCCCGCCGTCGATCTTGGGGCTCACAAACGTCGCCCCAAACTGGCCCTTCTCGGCATTGCAGACCGGGAACTCGGCATCGGGCGTAAACAAAAAGTCGGGGTCTGCGTGGTTCTCCAGATAATGGTGAACGTCGGACATGCCCACTTCCTCATCGCAGCCCAGCAGTGCGCGAAAGGTATAGCGCGGCACAATGCCGTGCTTGAGCAGGTAGGCACCGGCGTAGAGCGACAACACCGCCGGACCCTTGTCATCAATCACGCCACGGCCGAGCAGCCATCCCTCGCGACGCTCCATCGCAAACGGGTCGGTGTTCCAGCCGGGGCCGGCGGGCACCACGTCCACGTGGCAGATGGTCGCGAGCTGCTTGTCGCCGCGACCCGGGATATCGGCAATGCCCACATAGCCCTCGTCGTCGCTCGTCTGGTAGCCGAGCTTTTGCGCAATGCCGAGCGCGCAATCGAGCGCATCACGAACCGGGCGGCCAAACGGCGCGCTAGGCTCCGCATCGGCAGCAACGGCTACGGACGGATAACTCACCAGCTGCTCGATATCGGCGACGACATCCTCCCAGACCTCGTCGACATACTCGGTAACGCTCTGCTCCACCTGATTCATGGACTGCCTCCTTACCAATGAGCGACGGGTACGCCCGCCCCTCACATCAAGTGCTTATATAGCGAAAAGTTTAGCAAGCTCGGCCACCGAGTGCACCACTGCATCGGCACCCGCCGCCTCGTGCTCGCCCGGCGCCGCCGCGCCCGAATAGATACCGATGCACGGTACGCCCATTGCGTGCGCGCCCTCCACATCGTTGAAGCGATCGCCGATCATCACGGCATCGCACGCCGTCATACCGAGCTCTGCCAGGGCATCGCGGACCGAATCGGCCTTGGTCTCGCGCCCCTGCAGCGGATTCATGCCAGCCACCGCCTCAAACTGAGAAAGACCCAGCTCATGCACCATGTCGATACACTTCGCCTCCATGCGCGACGTCGCCACGGCCAAGCGCTTGCCCTGGGCGACCAACCCATCCAGCAGCTCGGGGATCCCGTCGAACACGGGATACTCCTCCGGTCCCAGCTCGTCAAAAAAGGCACGGTACTCGTCGGCCACCACAAGCGACTCCTCGCGGGAAAAGCCATAAAAGTCGTGAAAGCTCTTCCACAGGGGCGGCCCGATCATGCGGCGCAGGTCACCCATCTGCGCCTCCGAAAACCCGCGCGCGGCCAACGCCTTGCGCGTCGAGGTCATCACCGCCCGACCCGTATCGGCCACCGTGCCGTCAAAATCGAACAACACAATCGGCCGCTCGCATAGCTGTAATGCCGCCATCGGCATCCCTCTTCCCCAGTTGATGATTTCCACACCGTCACTTCAAACTGTTGACTATTCAACAATTGAACCTAGCAATGTAGAGCAACTCAACTATACTTGTCGCACTTTGCTCTAAGAAGGCGGCGCGCAAGCGCCCCAACGAAAGGTGCAATTATGTCTTTTGCCATCATAACCGACTCCACGTCGGACATCTCCCCCGCCCGCGCTCAAGAACTCGGCATTTACGTGATTCCGCTGCATGTGATTATCGAGGGCGAGGACCTGCTCGACCAGGTACAGATTACCGCCCAGGAGTACGTCGCGCGCATGGCCGGCTCCGAGCAGCTGCCGCACACCTCGCAGCCGAGTGCCGGCGAGTTCAAGGCACTCTTTGACCGCGTGCGTGCTGACGGCCACGACAGCGCGATCTTTATCTCGCTGTGCAGCGAATGGTCCGCCTGCTATTCCAACGCATGCCTGGTCGCCGAGACCCACGAGCTCGACGTGCGCTGCATCGATTCGCGCACTGGCTCGGGCGCCGAGGGCCTGCTGGTGGAGTACGCGCGGGCCATGCGCGAAGATGGCCGCAGCCTGGACGAGACCGAGGCGCAGATCCGCGCGACGCTGCCCGACGCCCACCTGCTGCTGATTCCCCGCACGCTCGAGAATCTCGTTAAGAACGGCCGCGCGCCCAAGCTCGCCGGCCAGCTCACGCAAATGCTCAACATTCGCCTGGCCGTTTCGCCGGAGTGGAAATCGGGCGAGATCAAGGCAATCAAAAAGGGCCGCGGCGCCAAGCGCATCGTCGCCAACACCATGGCAGATTGCCTCGCGTTTTTGGACGAGCACCCGGGCTCAAGCGTGCGCGTGCTCACGACCGGCGCCGCCGAGGAGCAGGAACTTGTC
The DNA here is from genome assembly GCA_052278285.1 of Collinsella sp. Taxonomy (GTDB): domain Bacteria; phylum Actinomycetota; class Coriobacteriia; order Coriobacteriales; family Coriobacteriaceae; genus Collinsella. The sequence goes on from DAWBYD010000116.1 coordinate 6,693, forward strand.
AACGAGGCGCTCGCGGGCCAGGACTACGTAGACGCCGGCACCGGCCCCATCGGCTGCGCCATCGCCACCCACGTAGGCGTCGACGCCATCGCCATCAGCTACTGCCCCCGCTACCAACCTGCCAAATAGGGACAGGTTTATTTTGGCA
>DAWBYD010000117.1:0-7554 GCA_052278285.1 Collinsella sp.
CGTTGTCGCCGTACCACCAGTTGAGCAGCAGGTCGGGGTCAGCGCCGAAGCAGGACGGATCGCCAGGGGCAAGGAGGATATCGTAGGCCTCGCCGCCGTCGATGGCAGCGTAGGTGGCCGGCGAGGTATCGGTCTGGATGGTCACCTCGAAGCCGAGAGCGTCGAGGTCGTTCTTGACCTGGGCGGCCATGCCCTTAATCTGCTCGTTGTCGGTGGTGCGCAGGGTGATGGCACCCGGGGTGATGCCGGACTCCTCGATGAGCTTCTTGGCCTTCTTGGCGTCGGTCTTGTACACCGTGGAAGCCTCATGATAGTTGGTGAAGCTCTTGGGCAGGTAGCAGCTGGCAGCGGTGGCAAGGCCGGCGAAGGTGTTGGTGATCATCTTCTCGGTGTCGAGCGCGTACATGACGGCCTGACGGACCTTGACGTTGTTCCAAGGCTCCTTGGCGACGTTGAACATGATGAAGCGGGTGCCGAAGCCCTGGACGTTGTCGATCTTGCAGCCAGCGCTCTCGAGCTGGTCGACGGCGTCAGCGGTGACGAGCTCCATAACGAGCGTGGAGCCTTCCTGCTGGGCGGTAACGCGAGCGGTGGGGTCGGTCAGGATGCTGTACTGGATCTTCTTATCCTCGGCAGCATACTCACCGTTGTACTCGGGGTTGGGAACCAGGGTGATCTCGGTATCGGAGATAGAGTCGTACATCCAGGGGCCGGAACCGATCGGCTGCTTGGCGCGATCCTCCTCGGACTGAGTAGCCGGGGTAACACGGATGATGGCCAGACGATCCTTGAGCAGGGAGAAGTTGGGGACCTTGGTCTTGACCGTTACAGTGCTGGCATCCTTGGCCTCGATGGACTCGAAGGGCTGGAAGAACGGAGCATAGGTAGCGGAAGCAGCGCAAGCGGTGTAGGAAGCGACGACGTCGTCAGCAGTGACCTCGGTACCATCGGAGAACTTGGCGCCCTTGCGGATGGTGACCTCGAAGGTAGTGTCGTCCACGGACTTGGGATCGTCGGTGGCGAGCTCGTTGAAGGTGCTGTAGTCGTGGTAATCGATGCCGTAGAGACCCTCGACGACGTGCCAGTTAGCACCCAGGCCCACAGCGGAGCCGGTGCTGGCGGGATCGAAGCTGGACGGAGCGTAAGCGGAACCAGCGGTAATCACACCGCCGCCACGGTTGGCGGAATCGGCGGAACCGGAAGCGGAACCCTCGTCGTTGGAGCTGCCACCGCAGCCGGTGAGACCAAGCCCTGCGACAGCAGCGACGCTGCCGGTGAGGCCGAGGAACGAACGCCTGGACATACCCTTGTTGATGATGGCCATGTCTTCTCCTATCAATAGAGAATCTTACCCGGGAGCACCTAGACTTGCCCCCGCGCAACTTGCGGACGATATATACCTTACCTACCGACGAACCCAACTGAGGTGCCGCGCTCGGCGACCGATACATACATACGCTTGAACGGTATTTACTACCGTTCACCGAATTCATTGACAAACGATTCGCCAGACAGTATGTATCGACGAGGTGAGATATCAGTCATCGTCAACCCGCAGGATAGCAGGGTTGTTCACCATGGCTAGTCAAACGTTTTAGCGTTAATAAAACCCGAAATCGACAGGTAATCGCCGCGAAATAAATGATTGAAAATCGGCCAATCATGTATATCAGTTGTTTAGAAGCACGTTTAGTTTTCGGAACGGTTGGCCGATGCCTGGGCGCGTTCGGCATTCCATGCAACAAGTGCCTCGTGGACCGCTTTGGCGACATCGGCCGGAACGCCTCGAACTTCCGCGATCTCTTGCTCGCTCGCCGCGCGCAAACGCTTCATCGAGCCAAAATGGCGCATAAGGGCACGTTTTCTGGTGGGTCCCACGCCTGGAACGTCATCGAGTACCGAAACCGTCATGGCTTTATCGCGCAATTCGCGATGGAACGTGATGGCAAAACGGTGCGATTCATCGCGCACCTGTTTGATTAGATAGAGCGACGCGGACCCGGTCGGAAGCACGACTGGAGTCTCGTCCCAAGGCACGAAAACCTCCTCATCGGCCTTTGCCAAGCCACAAACTGGTATATCGAGCCCAAGAGCCTCAAGTTGCTTGATCGCAGCGGTCAATTGCGGCTTACCGCCATCGACAACGAGCAAATCGGGGCGCGATCCAAAGCGCTCGTCGGCCATGCGCTCGGGAGCATAGCGTCGTCCCAAAACCTCGGACATCGACACGAAGTCGTTTGCCTCGTCCAATTCGGCCTGAATTTTAAAACGACGGTACTGGCTCTTGTCGGCGCGTCCGTTGGTAAACACCACCATCGAGGCGACGGTAAAGGTTCCGTGCAGCGTCGAGATATCGAAGCACTCGATACGCATCGGCGGCGCTGGCAGCGCCAGCGCGCTTTCGAGCTCCAGGAGCGCCTGATTGGTGCGGTCGTCAGCGTACCCCGTTCGCATCATGTAGCGCATGAGGGCATGGCGCGCATTTTTGGATGCCATATCGAGCAAACGGTGCTTTTCGCCACGCTGCGGCCTATGGAGATGGCAGGAACGCTCGCGCTTGCCCGCAAGCCATTCCCCCAGCGCCTCCGCATCCTCAAGCTCGACGGAAAGGTTGACCTCAGCTGGAATATCAGCCGTCTCGTCGTAATAGCGCTTAAGAAAGCCCGACTGGAGCTCTTCCTCGTCAACATCAAGACCCTTGTCGAGAATGAACTCGCAGGTGCGAACTGTTCGGCCCTCGCGAACGACGAAGACGCAAGCGGCGGAGATGGTCTCCTCGCGATAGAACCCGATGACATCGATATCGACACTGGAGGGAAAAACGACTTGCTGACGATCGTCCAGACCCCTGATGACCTCCAAACGACGTTTGACGCGTGCCGCGCGCTCAAAGTCGAGCGCCTCGGCGGCATCCGTCATCTCGGAGGTCAGCTCATCGACGACATCCTTGCGATGGCCCGACAAAAAGCGCTCGACACGCTTGACGTTCTTGGCATAGTCTGCCGGGGAAATCGCGCCGACACACGCACCCGGGCCGCGCCCGACATGGTAGTCAAAGCAGGGACGCCCGTTTTGCGCGCAAATCATATTGACGATGTCTTCCTCGCCCTTGTGGGACTCAACGATACGGCGACAACGACGCCACTCCGCACAGGATGCGGAGCAGATGGGAATAACCTTGCGCAGCGTATCTATCGTCTCACGTGCCGCACGGCTATCGGTATAGGGTCCAAAATAGCGCGTTCCCGGCTTATGACGCTCACGCGTATATTTGATAGCGGGATACAGGTCGCCCTTTGTAATGGCGATAAAGGGGTAGCTCTTGTCATCCTTGAGGTCGACGTTAAAGTACGGATGGTACTGACCAATCAAATTGCGCTCGAGCACCAACGCCTCATGCTCGGTCTCCACCACGATATAGTCAAAGCTCGCCACCAGCTGCATCATCAGCGGAATCTTTTGACGCTCATCCTGCAGTGTCACGTATTGACGCATGCGGGCGCGTAGGTTTTTCGCCTTGCCCACGTAGATGACATCGCCCTTGGCATCCTTCCAAAGGTAGCATCCGGGCTGTGTGGGAACGCGCGAAACCTGCTCGGCAAGCGTTGGAATGTTGTCGTGACCGGCCACGCGCACCTACTTGCGACGAAGCAGCGCCGAGACCTCGGGCATCTTAAGGACGACGGCAAGGCCAAAGGTAACAGCAAGCGAGACGACACCCGCAACGCAAACATAGCCAAGAGTAATCAGAATCGAACCGCCAAGCGCCCCGACAAAGTGCTCAAGCGCCCACATGACGCCGGCGCCTGCGGCAGCACCCAGGCCACCGAGCAAAAGGCCAAAGAAACCGCCATGTAGGATAGATTTGACCTGAAGGCCACGCAGACGACGACGCAGCCACCACAGCGAACAACCGACCAAGATCACGTAGTCGACGACATACGAAAGCGCGATTGCCGGCATGCCGAAGCCCAGCACAACGCCAAACAGCAGAACCGAGCCGGCCTGGCCGATGGCAGAATACAGGCAATAGCGACTATAGGGCTTCATGTCGAGCAAGGCAGAGAAGCTCTTCTGCATCAACACGACCACGCCGTAGAGCGGCAGCGAGAGCGCCAGGTAGACAAGGTACTCGGACACCAGCGTCACGCCGGATTCATCGAACTTGCCAGCACAGTAGATCATGTTGAGCGGACGCGCGAAGACAATCAGGTACAGCGCGAACGGAATCAGGAAGAACAGCATCTGGGCGACGCCACGCGAAATGCCCGTGCGAACGCTGTCGTAATCCTTCTCCTGCGCGTCGTGAGAGAGCTCGGTATAGAGCGCCGTCGAAAGCGAGGCGGCAATCAGCGCGTAGGGCAGCGTGTACCACAGGCGCGCATAGGCGATGACGGAAGGACCAGTCTCGGGCTGGACCACCAGCGCGGCAGCGTTGGTGATAGAAGTCGAGACAAACATGCACACCGTGGCGAGCAGCGTCGGGATACCGAGCGCAATCGTCTGCCGCAGTGCGGGGTCCTTAAAGTCGATATGGATATGGGGGTGCACGCCGTGCTTGCCAAGCGCGGGGATCTGACATGCCATCTGAACAAAGACACCGAGGGTCGTACCGGCCGCAATCAAGATGATGCCGGCACGTTCGCCAAACTGTGCGGACACGGGCGCAAAACCCATAAAGCTCGCAATGACGATCACATTGTTGAGGACCGGAGCAAACGTCGACCAGAAGTAGTCGCGGTGTGCGTTGAGAACGCCCGAGAACACCGAGCCCAAACCATAAAACAGAATCTGGATGGCAAAGAAACGGAACATGAACGCAGCGGTATCCATGCTGCCGCCGTCACCCGAAAGGAACGATTGCGTCCAGATAAAGCCCGGGGCGAACACGGTCCCCAGCAACGAAATGCCACCCAGCACCAAAAGCAGAATGCCGAGCAGGTTGCCCACGTACTCGTTTGAGGCCTCGCGACCCTGCTCACGCCTCACGCCCATGTACACGGGCAAAAACGCCGTCACGAGCATGCCGCCCATCACGAGTTCGTAGAGCATATTGGGCAGGTTGTTGGCGACCTGATAGGAGGACGAGAGTAGCGACATGCCGATAGCGGCCGCCATTGCCCACGTGCGGATAAAACCGGTGACGCGAGACACGATAGTCAGGATGGTCATAAGCCCGGCGGAACGACCAACCGTGGAGTAGTCCGACGAGCCCATGTCGTCAGTGTCATCTCGCGACGAAGAAGCTTCGGATGAGGGTGTCTGAGGCGCAGATTCTTTTGCAAAATGAGCTCCGCGCTTCAATTCTTCCTGCGGCATCGCTCAGTCCTCTCTCGTAATCGCGGCAACCGTCGCCCCGCAAAATGCAATTAAATCATCGGGTGCAAGCTCGAGCTGATAACCACGCTTGCCTCCCGAAATAAAAATGGTATCCCAAAGGACACATGTCTCATCAATGAGCGTCCGGTAGCGTTTTTTCATACCGACCGGGCTGCAGCCGCCGCGAACGTAGCCAGTCGCCGCAAGCAAATCCTTCACATGCATCATGGCCAAGGACTTCTCCCCCGCGGCACGCGCGGCGGACTTTAGATCGAGCTCGTCGGCAACAGGGATGCAGCACACGACATAGTCGTTGGACGGTGTCACACAGACCAAAGTCTTAAATCCTTGACCGGGCTCCTCGCCAAGCTGCTCCGAAATCGCGACCCCCAGGCCCACCGACTCATCGCCATCGTCTTCGTACGTATGTAGAACATAGGAAATGCCGGCGCTTTCCAGCTCGCGCATCGCATTGGTTTTTGGCGTCTTTACAGCCTTTGCCATGACATATCCTTTCCCTCGCATTCGGACGCAAGGATTAAGTATATGTCCAATTCGGCTGCATACGTCACTTCGGCACAGCAAGCGCCATCGAATCACAAGGAGTCGATGGCGCCCATAAACTGAATCGCCTATTTATTGAGCATCAAGTTGAGCCTGGCGCTCCCGGTCACGCCTGAGCAACGGCGCCAAAAACTTGCCCGTATAACTCTGCGGCCAGTCCGCAACCTGCTCCGGTGTACCCGAAACCACGACGGTTCCGCCGCCGTTACCGCCCTCGGGACCCATATCGATCAGGCGGTCGGCAACCTTGATGACATCAAGGTTGTGTTCAATCACCAGCACCGTGTTGCCCGCATCGACCAAGCGCTGCAGTACATCGAGCAGCTGGCGGACGTCCTCAAAATGAAGGCCGGTCGTCGGCTCGTCCAAAATATAGAACGTCTTGCCCGTCTGGCGTCGATGAAGCTCCTTGGCGAGCTTTACACGCTGCGCCTCGCCGCCCGAAAGCGTCGTGGCGGGCTGGCCCAGGCTCACGTAGCCCAAGCCTACATCGTACAGCGTCTGGAGCTTGCGCTTAATCTGCGGGATATTCCCAAAGAAGGCCAGCGCCTCGGTAACGCTCATGTCGAGCACGTCCGAGATGGTCTTGCCACGATAGGTGACCTCGAGTGTCTCGCGGTTGTAGCGTTTACCGCCGCAAACTTCGCAGGGAACGTAGATATCGGGAAGGAAGTGCATCTCGATCTTGATCTGTCCGTCGCCCTTGCACGCCTCACAGCGCCCGCCACTCACATTAAAGGAGAAACGACCTGGCGAGTAGCCGCGCGCCTTCGACTCCGGCGTACTCGCAAACAGTGCGCGAAGATCATCCCACAGGCCGATATAGGTAGCAGGGTTGGAACGCGGCGTGCGGCCAATCGGCGACTGGTCGATATCGATAACCTTATCGATACACTCGATGCCCTCGATTTTCTTATACGGACCCACAGGGCGCGTCGAGCGGTGAATGGCATTCGTAAGGGCAGGCGCAATGGTGTCGGTAACTAGGGAGCTCTTGCCCGATCCCGACACGCCGGTAACAACCGTAAGCGTACCAAACTCGATCTTGGCAGTAACGTTTTTGAGGTTGTTGGCTCGAGCGCCCGTAATTTTAAGGCAGCCGCGACCGGGTTTGCGCCGTTCATCAGGCACCCGGATCATTCGTTTGCCGGTCAGATAAGCGCCCGTCATCGACTCAGGACACGCCATGATATCGGCAGGCGTTCCCGCCGCGACTACGTGTCCGCCGTTGACGCCGGCGCCGGGCCCCATGTCGATCACGTAGTCGGCGGCACGGATTGTATCCTCGTCGTGTTCGACGACGATAACGGTATTGCCGATATCGCGCAGGCGCTCGAGCGTCTTGATCAGGCGCTCGTTGTCACGCTGATGCAGACCGATCGAGGGCTCATCCAGAATATAGAGCACGCCCATGAGACCCGCGCCGATCTGCGTTGCCAGTCGAATACGCTGTGCCTCGCCACCGGAAAGCGTCGCCGAAGCACGATCGAGCGTCAGATAGTCGAGTCCAACATCGACCAGAAAACGCAAGCGCTCCAGGATTTCCTTGACGATACGGCCGCCGATAAACCGTTGACGCTCGGTAAGTTCCAAGCCCTCAAAAAACTCGAGCGACTCACGGCACGACAGGCAACAAACCTCGTAAATGGACTTGCCGCCCACGGTGACGGC
>DAWBYD010000118.1:0-2030 GCA_052278285.1 Collinsella sp.
CCTGGATCCTGTCCGTGCTGACCACCGACCGCCTCGCGCGCAACTACGAGCTGGTCACCAAGCACAACCTCAAGTACCGCCGCTACTACCACCAGTTCGACTACTAATTTCATTTGGGGGAAACCGCAATGAGGCAATACATCTTTGCCAGCCACGCGCATTTTGCGACCGGCATCAAAGAGAGCACCGAGCTGCTCTCGGGCGCGCGCGATAACGTCCACGACCTGTCGATGTTTGTCGACGGCCGCACCGACGTCGCCGAGGAGGCCGCCAAGCTCCTGGCGACCTTCGACCCCGCCGACGACGTAATCGTGTGCACCGACCTGTTTGGCGGCAGCGTCAACAACGAGTTCACCAAGATCGTCCAGACGCGCCCCAACACCTACCTGGTTGCCAACATGAATCTGCCGCTGCTGATCCAGCTGCTCTTTTCGGACCAGGAGGCTCCCGCCGATCAGGTTATCCGCGAGATCCTCGCGGCTGACGACACGCGCGTCAAGTTTGTCAACGACCTGCTGACCGATGCGGATGACGAGGAAGAGTTCTAGTCACCGCCTGCTATTAATGGGGCCGGGTTTCCGGCATGAGACCTTTGGGGGTCAATCATGATTCAACTGCTTCGCGTCGACCATCGTCTGCTTCATGGCCAGGTGGCCGTCTCTTGGGTCCAGGGCTTGGGCTCCGACTGCATCTTCTGCGTTGGCGACAAGGTTGCCAACGATCCCGTCTGGAAGACTACGCTCAAGATGGGAAAGCCGGCCAACGTCAAGCTCGTCATTAAGGACATGGAGCACGCCATCGAGGCCATCAACTCCGGTGTTACCGATAAGTACAAGATGATCATCTGCGTCGCCAGCATCGCCGAGGCCAAGCAGCTTGTCGACGGCTGCCCGCAGATCACCTCCATCAACCTGGGCAACACCAAGTCCAAGGACGAGCAGCGTCCCGATGCCCGTAAGATCTCCCGCCAGATCTTTGTGACTGCTGCCGAGGAAGAGGACATTCGCGCGCTCGTCGGCCGCGGTGTCGAGGTCGAGATTCGCGCTCTGGCCGACGACCCCAAGGTCGATGCCCTAAGCGCCCTCTAATTGGGAACCACGGGCGGCGCGCACGGCGCCGCCCCTATTCGTGGGCGTACCGGATAAACGCTTTACCCGTTACCCCCATCTACCGTTCACCGGGAGTACACGCCCGTTGAGCGATTGGTATTAAATAGTTTTCGCATGACTATATAATTGGTATCAAATCATTTGCACCGGTTTAGGTGTTAACAGCACACCGGTACAAGCTGGATCTGTCTGGGCGATTGTCGGCATGGAAAAGGGCGCGCTGACAAGTCGGGAATCGCCGCGCGGATCCAAGAGGGATCAAAGGGAGGAACAATGCTTGTTCAAGCGATCCTCATCGGACTTATCGCTGCCTTCGGTAAGCTCGATTATCAGCTCGGTACGCTCTATGCGTTCCGCCCGATCGTTCTGTGCCCGCTCGTCGGCATAGTCCTCGGGGACCTGCAGTCCGGCCTCGCCATCGGTGCGAGCCTCGAGCTGCTCTTCATGGGTTCTATCTCCATCGGCGCTTACGTGCCGCCCGATGAGACGATTGGCGGTGTGCTCGCCTGCGCCTTCGCTATTCAGCTGGGTCAGAGCACCGAGGCCGCTATCGCGCTCGCGATGCCCATCGCCACTCTGTGCCTGGCCATTAAGAACGTCGTCAACGCCGGTATGCCCCTTCTGGTCGACCGTGCCGACGTCTTTGCCAGCAAGGGTAACCTCAAGGGTATCTACGCTATGCACTGGATTATCGGTCTCGTGATTGTCGTCCTGGCCTTTATCCTGTGCTCGGTCTCCTTCTATCTGGGTGCCGACGCTGTTCAGGGCCTGCTCGACTTCATCCCGACGTTCGTCCTCGATGGCTTTGGCGTCGCAGCCAACATCCTGCCTGCCATGGGCTTCGCCATGCTCGGCCGTCTGGTGCTTACCAAGCAGCTCGTGCCGTTCTACTTCCTGGGCTTCCTGCTGTGCTCCTATGCC
>DAWBYD010000119.1:0-6429 GCA_052278285.1 Collinsella sp.
GTTGTAGCTCTTGCCCAGAATCAGCCTATTGAGATCCACCGTCATCTCCTTCTTACCGACGCACCCCATAGCAATAAAGAGGGCCGCAAGCGACCCTCTCCATTGCATTATGCAATCAAATACTGTGTTTTACATCAAGCCATCGATGAACGGTAGCTTAGGCGCTGTACTTGTTTGCCTCGCCGAAGGTGCCGCCCTCGACAATCCAGCCGTCCTTCATGATGACGTCCATGTTGTCGGTGTTGAGCACGTGGATGTCGGCGGCGACGTCACCGTTGACGACCAGCAGGTCGGCGCACTTGCCGGCCTCGATGGAACCGGTCTCGTCCTCGATGTGGCACATCTTGGCACCGTTGAGGGTGGCGCAGGTGATGGTCTCGACCGGAGTGAAGCCGATCTTGTCGACGAACTCGTACATCTCCTCGATGGAGCAAGTGCCGTACGGGGTGACGAAGGAGAAGGAGTCGGAGCCGATCGTCATGACGACGCCGCGCTTCTTGGCCTCGCGCAGGCAGTCGTAGTTGCGCTGCAGCTCCTTCTCGACCAGAGTGCCCTCGTACTTGTCGTGCAGCTCGGGAACGTAGACGGGCGGATAGGTGGCGTACCAGGTGGGCAGGAAGGCGATCGTCGGAGTGAAGAAGGTGCCCTGCTCGGCCATGAGGTCCATGGTGCGCTCATCGATATCGAAGCCGTGAATCAGCTGCTCGCAGCCAAAGCGAACGGAATCGTAGGCAGCGGCGTGGTTGTTGTAGCAGTGGCTCCACACGGGGATGCCGACCATCTTTGCCTCTTCGACCACGGCCTGAATCTCCTCGGAGCAGTAGTGCTGGTCGCGGCCGGAGTCCCAGCGCCAGATGCCGCCACCGGTAGCCCAGATCTTGATGGCATCGGGGTTCTCGCGCAGGCGACGGCGGACGGCCTTGCGCAGATCCCAAGGACCGTCGACCTGATCGCCCCAGGGGTGCGATTCCTTGTTGAGCTCCTGGCTGCAGTGGTGGGAGTCGCCGTGGCCGGCAACGCGGCAGAAGCCAAGGCCGGTGGCCAGAACGCGCGGGCCCTTGAAGACGCCCTTGTCGATGCAGTCACGGATCTGGATACCAAAGCGGCCGATCTCGCAGACGGTGGTGAGGCCGTGGGTGAGGCAGTCGTAGGCCTGCTTGACGGCGACGGCCTGCTTCTCGAGGAGCGGCTGCATGACCCAGTCGGTGTCATCGTCGGTCAAGTTGCCCGAGAAGTGCAGGTGGGTGTCGATCAGGCCGGGAAGGACGGTCTTGCCAGCGGCGTCGATGACCTCAACGCCCTCGGGAAGGTCCTGCATGGCGCCGGCGTACTCGATCTTGCCGTTGTCGTCGACGAGAACGAGGGAGTTCTCGACCGGCTCGGCACCGGTACCGTCGATGAGCTTGCCGCCAACGATTGCATACTTAGTGGACATGGTTCCTCCTTATGGATCCATATAGTGGGCGAGGCCGCGTTGGGTTAAGGCCTCACAAAGCTACCCAAGTGGTGCCGGGTTCGGTGCGCGGAAGAGAGGGTCCCGCGCACCTGATCCGCCCCGGCGCGGCGTTACTTTTTGCGGGAATTGGTGAAGGCCATGAGAGCCAGGCCGACGGCCAGCCAGCCGATCACGATGCTCCACTCCACCATGTTGAGGGAGGCGGGAGAGAACGGAATCACGAGCAGGCCGATGATGATGGCGCAGGCAGCGATAGCGAGGCCGATGCCAAACTTGCCGCCGGGCACCTCGTAGGGACGAGGCAGGTCGGGCTCGGTGAAGCGCATGCGCAGGCAAGCGAGGGCGACCATGCCGCAGGAGAAGATGAAGGCGAGAGCCGACACGTTGGTCAGAGGGATGAGCATGTTCTTGCCCAGGAACGGACCGACGACGGTGCTGGCGCCCAGAACGACGCAGGCGAGCTTGGGAGCGCCGGACTTGGGGTCGCCCTCGGCGAACTGCTCGGGCAGCTGGCCCTTGCGGCCCATGGCGAGCATGATGCGGCTCGTGGCGCCGTAGAAGGAGTTCATCGGACCCATGGGTCCAAGCGTAGCGATGACGAGCATGGCCAGGTACAGGAGCATGTTGATGCCCTTGAGGCAGGCAAGCGCGGGAACCGGGCTCTTAACAAACTCGTGCCAGTCAAGGATAGTGCCGAACGAGTAAATGCAGACCATGTAGAAGCCGCCGGCGGCCAGCAGGGCCAGGGAGATGATCTTGCCGAACTTGTTCCAGTTAAGGCCCTCGGCTGCTTCCTCAGCCTGCTGAGGAATGGTGTCGAAGCCGGCGTAGAAGAACGGGGTCAGAACCAGGACCGACACGATGCCGGCAAACAGGCTGGTGCTCTCGGTAGCGGCCTTGCCGCCGCCAGCGCCGGTGACCTGGGAGAACACGGGCATGGCGTTGTCCGGCGAGCCGGTGAACAGCGAGACGCCCATGGCGAGCAGCATGCCGCAGAGCAGAGCCTTGGTCAGGAAGGCCTGGAGCTTGGCAGCCGAGCTGGCACCGCGGAAGTTAAGGAAGATGACGTAGACTGCAAAGCCGAGCGCGATCAGCGTCGGGAACAGGTAAACGTCGGCCCCCAGGATGGTGTAGAGCTTGATGGCGCGCAGCCACTCAAGGCCGGGCAGGCTGCCGAACATCTCGGACACGAGGGTCGAAATGGCGATGGCCTCCCACGGGCACAGGATGCCGTTGCCCAGGGCCAAAAGCCATCCGGTGATGTAGCTCAGCGTACGGCCAAAGCTACGATCGACATACTCGACGATGCCACCCGAAATGGGGATAGCAGCCGTGAGCTCACCGAAAACAGCTCCGACGGGCACGAGGAAGATTGCACCCAAGAGGAATGCGATCATAGCGGGAACGGGACCGCCGCCCACGACCATCCAGTCGCCGACCTGCAGAACCCAACCGGTACCGATGATGGCACCGAAGCCGATGGTGAAGAAGTTCCAGAGCGAGAGCGTTTTCTTCATGCCGCCGTTATCCTCGACTGCAACTTCTGCGTTCTTGTCCGCCATTGTTCCCCTCCTTTCCTTTTTGACGCCCCTTGACGTCACCCCTTGCGCGGTCTGTTTTGCCGCGCGCTTTTATTTCGTGGCTTTAAGATACGGCCTTGGCACAGCAGCGCCGCTTGTAGCTCGACCGAAGGCAGAACTGCAAAACGAGCGGCGCCGTTTTTGGGACGAACGGCGGGAGACGTCATTCGTCTTGAACGTTTTCATCTTGTCTGCTTTTGAAGACCTGTTGCCGTGACGCTTGGCGCGCGGCGCGGCAACGTTCATACCATTTGTCAGGCTTTTGGCGCACATACCCATGTGTCGTGCATCTTTTTATGTAGGATAGACAAGTTACATATGAGACAAGGTGATTCGAATGGCATACGGATACAATGACGGCGACCAGCGGCCACAAAGCGTGCGCCTTGCCGGCCGCACCACGCCAACGCCCAGAAGCACCTCCGACAACGACAACCCGCAGCGCCCCCAAGAGCAGCCCGGGGCTTCTTCGCGGCAGCAAAGCCGTACCGTGCAGCAGTCAGACCGCGTGAGTACGAGCACACGCCAACGTCAGACCGACACATCGCAGCCACGCCGCTACGATCGCCGTAAGACCGACTACTACGTTAAGCGCTCCTTTTCGCGACCTCAACGCAATCGCGGCAATTCCGCCCCTCACCCCGCGTCGCACACCACAAGCCACGCGCTTCCGGCCCGCCGCCTACGCCTTGCGCTTTGCTCCATCGCCGCCTGCCTCGTCTTTGTGTTTTTGGGATCCTGCATCTCCCACGGATCAGCCGGTCTTGAGCCCACTGCCGAGGACAAGCTGCTTAAAGCTCCCGTCGCGCCCGGTTACTCCTTTGCGTTCTCGACCCCACGCTCGCAATGGCAGGCCGGCGCCATGCCCCACATCTACCAAATTGACCCCGCATGGTCGGAGCTGCCCTATGCCGGCGGCACTATTCGCGAAAACGCTTGCGGTCCCACTTGCCTCACCATGGTCTATATCTTTAAGACCGGCCACACCGATAAGACGCCGGTCGATATATGCGCACTGGCCGAAGCCGGCAACTACGCCCCCACCGGTGCCACCGAGTGGTCGTTTATGACAGGCGGTGCGTGGCAGCTGGGGCTCAACGGAACGCAGCTCTATAACGATCGCGAATCGATTACCCAAGCACTTCGCTCGGGTGCGCCCGTCATCGCCGCAGTGCGCCCCGGTACGTTTACCAACGTAGGCCACTACATCGTGCTCTACGGCATCGACGACGCCAACCAGATTGGCGTCTACGACCCCAACTCGCAAAGCCGCAGCGCCCGCCGCTGGGGCGTCGTAGAAGTCCTCAACGAAATCGAAGCCATGTGGGCCTACTACTAGTCATTGGGGACAGACTTAAATGACTGGCCACTGGGGACGGCCTTTGCAGACGACCGCTCGCACTGTCGAAAAGAACTGTCCCAAGATGCCGGCAGAAAGGAACGTCCCCAAGTGCTGGGTTTCCGCGGTCTGCAATGCTTCTCATGAACAGCCACCTCAATAGCAAAAGCCCCGCAGTCGGAGCGGACTGCGGGGCTCATGAAGAGAGGCTAGTTTGTGGGCGCTTTGCCTGGCGCCCACGAGAGATACAACAGAGTAGAGACTACTCGTGGATGCGGGTACCGGAAAGGCCGGCCATGGTCTCGGCGGCCTTGTCCAGGGCGCCGATGATGCAGGTGCGGCCCTTGCGGGAACGGGCGAACTTGATGGCAGCGCGGACCTTGGGCTCCATGGAACCCTTGCCGAACTGCCCCTCGTCGGCCAGGCGCTCGGCCTCGTCGGCGGTGATGTCCTCGAGCTCCTCCTGGTTGGGCTTGCCAAAGTTGATGGCGACATGCTCAACGGCGGTCAGCAGGAACAGAACGTCGGCGTCGCAGTCCTCGGCCAGCAGCTCGCCGCCCAGGTCCTTGTCGATGACGGCGGGGACGCCCTTGTAGCAGCCCTTGTTCTCGTAGTCGCGGACGACGGGGCTGCCGCCGCCACCGCAGGCGATGACGATGAACTCGTTGTCGAGCAGGTTGAGGATGGAGTCGGCCTCGACGATCTTCTTGGGATCGGGGGAAGCGACGACGCGACGCCAGCCGCGGCCGGAATCCTCGACGAAGACCTTGGAGGGATCCTCGGCCATGAACTCCTTGGCCTGCTCCTCGGTGTAGAAGGGGCCGATCGGCTTGGTCGGGTTCTTGAACGCGGGATCATCCGGGTCGCACTCGATCTGGGTGACGACGGTGGCGGCGTGCCAACGCTTATAGCGCTTGTGCATCTCGCGGCCGATGCCCTGCTGCAGGTGATAACCAATATAGCCCTGGGACATGGCGCCGCACTCGGGCAGCGGCATCTCGGGGGTGCCGATGGCGTCGTGGGCGGCGGCGAAGGCGTTCTGGATCATGCCGACCTGCGGGCCGTTGCCGTGGGTGATGATGATCTCGTTACCCTGCTCGATGAGGCCGAGGAGAGCGTGGGCGGTGTTGCTCACGGCCTCGATCTGCTCGACGGGGTTGTTGCCGAGGGCGTTGCCGCCAAGGGCGACGACAATACGATCGGGCTTGCCAAGAGGCTTAGACATTGCTGGAATCCTTTCTGTAAAAGGCCTACAACCCATTAATAACCCGTGTCCGTGCGATACACGAGTTTATTAAGGTTTATATTCCTGTTATCCCTTATTTTATTCATTTTGAAAACAGTTGAACGGTGAACGGTCATTTTTACCCGCTCAGCGTAAAGAAGCCCAGCTTAGGCATATCTACGCCATTTACGTGCGACTTTATTTTAATAGAGCAGGGATTCGACCAGATTATGCAAACTATATCTCTGCTAAACACAAAACAGACAGCGTAATATCTTACTCGCACTATACGAGATTCTATGCATTAATAAGACGAGTATGCACCCCTGCAAAAACATGGGGCTTTTCATTCAGCATAAGGAATAAAGAAGCGCTCCAAAAAGGCACCCAGTCCCAAAGCACGGGGACAGAAGGCAGCAACGGCCAAAACCTCCATCCATCCCCAAAGTGGCGCGAGGTTTCGCGGCAAAGCCGCGAAACAGCGAAGGGGACGGAATACCCGACCAGCCACGTCCTTCATCCGCCCACACAATCCGAGGACGTAGTCGTAGCAGGATCTGAGGGCTGACCTTCGCGGACACTCCGCAGGACGAAAGAACCCCCGCCGCACGTAGTGCGCAGCGGGGGTTCTTTCATGTCCGAGGACGTCCGCGAAGGTCAGCCCTCAGATCTTGCGGTGGGAAACCTAGGCCTCGTTGTACACCGTCTTGAGCTTCAGCAGGTGAGCGTAGCGGTCCATGGCGGCCTGCTCGTTCTCCTTGAAGAGCTCCTCGGCGCGCTCGGGGAAGGAACGCGTCAGCGAAGCGTAACGGGCCTCGTTCATCAGGAA
>DAWBYD010000120.1:0-8911 GCA_052278285.1 Collinsella sp.
ACATCAGGGAGTCTGTGCAGTGGTAGGCATATAAGGGTCATCGCGAGTGCCGCACGCTAAGATGTCCACTTAATGTGGCCTTCGTCTTGCGCAGTACTGTCCGAGCAGGGAACCTTATATGCCTCCGCCTGGACAGACGTTTCAGTTGTGGCTCAGCAGCTAGCAGCTACTTGATCTTGGTCGTGCCCGGCGCCAGGTTGGGGTCGGTCTCGTTGGCCTCGGTCTGGAAGTGCTCGGTATACACGTTCTTGCCGTCGCGGAACATCTCGTAGTACTGCATCTTGGCGTAATCCTCGCGCGCCTTGGTGGCGGCTGCCGCTGCGGCGTCGTCACCGGTGACGTTGGAGGAGAGCGCCCAGCGCAGGCTGGCGTCCTCGTAGCCCACCGAGTTGATGGCGGGCAGCGACTTACGCAGCGTCATGTGCGCTTTCTGGTAGTCGGTCAGCGGGGCGCCGATCAGCTGCATCAGCTGGGTGGACAGGTAGTTGGTGGACAGGTCGTCGGTCTCGCTCGTCTGGTCGCAGCCGGCAACGTCGTAGTTGGCCCAGATGATGTAGTCGGTCTGCCACAGGCGCTCCTGATGCGTAGCATCGTCTTCGCCGGTAAACCACTTGTCATTGAACTTGGACGGGAAGAACGGCTGGTGGTCGCCCCAGAACACCACGACCACCTTACGGTCGAGCTTGCTCAGGGCGTTGAGGAAGTAGCGCAGCGCCTGGTCGGACTGCTCGATGCACGAGACATACTCGTCGACATCGGAGAGCGTGCCGTCCTCGACGGTCTTGGCGTCCAAATCGGTCGTGTCGATATTCAGGTGCATCTGCTTGTCGACCGGCAGCAGGCCCGTATCGTAGCCCGAGTGGTTCTGCATGGTCACGTCGAAGATAAACTGCGGATCGGCGTTCTGGTCGAGCAGCTCAAGAATCTTGTCGTAGGTAGCCTGGTCGGTCACCATGCCGCGCAGGGTGTCGGCTCCCTGGAAGTCATTGATAGACAGGAACTGGTCAAAGCCAAAGTCCTTGTAGACGTTCTCGCGGTTCCAGTTGGTCGCGTGGTTGGGGTGCATGGCCGTGGTGGAATAGCCGAGCGATTTGAACTGTTCTGCCAGGTTCCCGGTCGTTTCCATGTTGTAGATGGTGTAGGGGTACACGCCCGAGCCCAGGTTGGCCATGGAGTTGCCGGTCATAAACTCAAACTCGGTATTGGCGGTGCCGCCGCCGTAGGCGCTCACGTAGAGCTTGCCGCGGCTGAGGCAGTTGGACAGGTTCTTAAAGTACTGCGGGCCTTCGTAGCCGGCGCGCATGTTCTGGTAGATGGATAGGTCCGAGAAGGTCTCGTTCATGATGGCGATGACCGTGGGCTTCTCGCTGTCGAACTGCTCCTTTGCGGCGGCGCGCTCGTCGCTCTTGGCCGCGTCGGACTTGTCGTAGGCCTTGGCGTACTTTTTGAGCGTGGCCTTGGCATCGTCGACGGAGTAGTCGGCGGGTTTGGGCGGCTTGATGGACTGCGCTGCGCTAATGAAAGCGGGCAGGTAGCCCTCGCGCCAGTAGCTCTCGAGCGGACGCCAGGTGTAGACGGTGATGCCGAGGGTGTTGTAGTAGTCGATAAGCGTGACGTGCGCGGTCACGCCGCCCAGGCACAGCACGGCGACGAGCAGGTTGGTGAGCAGCATGCGCTTGGCGTTGGCGGCGCCCTTCTGACGGTGCGGTGCCACCAGGCCGGCGTACTCGCATAGCAGCATGGCGATGGCGGTAAAGCCCATGGACAGCACGCAGAACAGCGAGATGGAGAAGGTGTAGCCGGTGCCGGCGACCGCAGCGGCGGTGGAGATGGCCGAAAGGTCGCCCGGCTGGATGGGCATGGATTTAAACGTGATGACGAAGAACTCGGCAATGCCCAGGACAAAGAGGGCAAAGGCCAGGACCGCGGGAGCTGCACCGTGGCGCTGGAACAGGAAGAACAGGCCGACCATGAGCGTGGTGATGATGGCCCACTCGAGCAGGATGCACAGGGGGTAGACCCAGGTAAAGTCGTGGTTGGACGAAACCTCCATGCCCAGCAGCGCAAAAACGCCGGCGAGCAGCAGGCACAGGACGGCGGCGACGAGCGGTTTGCCCACAAAGGCGCCGCGCAGGCGGGCGAGCTTGCCGGTGGGGGCGGGGGCGTCGGGCTTGGCGAACGCAAAGACGCGCGGGGCGATGCGGTCGCGGGCGATGCTGGCCCAAGCGCAGCCGGTGAGGATGGCATTGGTCAGGATGAGCATCACAAAGGCGAGCGGCTCGTTTTGCGCGACGAGACCAATAGCGCCCCAGACGGTCAAAAAGAGCTGGAACAGGCCAAAGGCGACGCTCCAGGCGAAGGCGCCCTTGGTGACGGTGCCCGACTGTGCGCGAATGGCCTTTGCCTCGCGCAAGACAAGGTAGACGGTCGCCGCAAGACCGACGAGCGAGATGGCGGCAGCGAACATGCTGAGACTCCTCACAAACTAAAACCTACGAAAGCGGGGGTTTACCCGATTGTTACCAAGATATGCGCTGCAATTGGAGGCTGCGCACAACAACCAGCCATATTAACGCGCACGTGTGGCGGTGTGGCGCAATGTAGTGGCGACCTGCGCGATAATGGACGGGAATTACACGGAAACGTAAAGGCTTCTTAAAGAAATGGCAGGGATGGGGCTATGAGCGAGCAGGTTTGCACCAAGACTGTGGATACGTGCGGCTATCCGGTCGAGACTACGGGCAACGCGGTGCTGGACATTTTGGAGCATCGCTCGTCTACGCGTGCCTTCGCGCGCGATGACGACGACCGTCCCGTGGCGGTGACCGACGAGCAGCGGGCGGCAATTTTGCATGCGGCGAGTCGCGCGCCGTCGGCGGGCGCCATGATGATGTATTCCATCGTGAGCATTCGCGAGCAGGCTACGCTGGATCGTCTGGCCGACCTGTGCGACCACCAGCCCATGATCGCCAAGGCGCCCTGGGCACTTATATTTGTGGTCGACTATGCCAAGTGGATCGATCTGTTTGAGCACGTGGGCTGCTTTGAGCCCGAGTTTGTCGAGCGCACGGGCAAGGCGCCCCGCCGTGCACCGGGTTTGGGTGACTTTGCCATCGCGGCCCAGGACGCCGTGATCGCTGCGCAAAACGCCGTGGTCGCCGCCGAGGCCCTGGGCCTGGGGAGCTGCTACATCGGTGATATCGTCGAGAATGCCGAGGAAGTGGCCGAGCTGCTCGATCTGCCTCCGTATACCATGCCGCTGTCGATGCTCATCATCGGCACGCCCCGCAAGGAGCGTCCGGCCATTGCGCATCCCGTGGTGAACCTGGTGCACGAGGAGCGCTACTGCCGCGCCAATGCTGCGACTATGGACGCGCAGGTAGCCGAGATGGACGCGATGTTCCGTCCGCATGCCCGCGTGGTGGGGGAGCGCGTCGTGGACATCTATACCCGCAAGCACACGAGTCCCTTTATGGCCGAGATGAGCCGCTCCATGGAGTGGTGGTTCAAAAATTGGCTCGGAAAATGACGGATGCGACAAAGAGACAGTCCCTTTGTCACATTCCATATCGCCGAGGTGGCTTAAAGGCCGTATAAATGTTTATCTAGCTGGGAAAACAGTGCCATTCAAACATGGGCCGATTACCTATAATTCCTTCGAACATTAAAGTTGGGAGGAAACCGGCTTATGGAACAAAAGGCCAAGGAGGCAGCTTCGCACGCTGCGATTCCTGTGAGCATCTCGGCGATGCTCGTCACGCTGGGCGTGGTGTACGGCGATATCGGCACCAGCCCTATGTATGTAACCAAGGCGCTCGTTGCCGGCAACGGCGGCATCGGAAGCGTCACGGAGGAGTTCGTGCTCGGCGCGCTCTCCCTTGTCGTGTGGACGGTCACGTTGCTGACCACCATCAAGTATGTGCTCATCTCGCTGCGCGCCGATAACCATGGTGAGGGCGGCATCTTTGCCCTGTACAGCCTGGTCAAGCGCTGCGGCAAGTGGCTTATCATCCCCGCCATGCTGGGTGGCGCCGCGCTGCTCGCCGACGGCATCCTGACGCCGGCCGTTACCGTTACCACGGCCATCGAGGGCCTGCGCACCATCCCGGCGGTCCATGCCGTGCTGGGCGATGACCAGGGCCGCGTCGTCGCCATTACGCTCGCCATCATCATCGTGCTCTTCTTGGTACAGCGCATCGGTACGGCCAAGATCGGTCACGCCTTTGGCCCCATCATGACGCTGTGGTTCCTGTTCCTGGGCGGCACGGGTCTTTTCTTTGTTTTCCAGCACCCCGCCGTGCTGCTGTGCCTCAACCCGGTGCGCGGTATCGCCTTTTTGCTGAGCCCCAACAACCACGCGGGCATCATGATTCTGGGCAGTTGCTTCCTCGCCACCACCGGTGCCGAGGCGCTCTACTCCGACATGGGCCACGTCGGCCGCGGCAACATCTACGCTACCTGGCCGTTCGTTAAGTGCTGCCTGCTGCTTTCCTATATGGGCCAGGGCGCTTGGCTTATGAACAACGCTGCCAACCCCGAGCTCATGGGCATTGCCGACCTCAACCCGTTCTACCAGATGCTCGCCCCGGGCCTGCGCCCGTTTGCCGTCGGCCTTTCCACCGTCGCGGCCATCATTGCCTCGCAGGCGCTCATCACCGGCGCATTCTCGCTGGTGTCCGAGGCCAGCCGTCTGGACCTTATGCCGCACATGCAGGTCTTCTACCCTGCCGAGACCAAGGGCCAGCTCTACATCCCCATGGTCAACAACGTCATGCTTGTCGGCTGCGTCATCGTGGTGCTGCTGTTCCAGAACTCGGCGCATATGGAAGCCGCCTACGGCCTTGCCATTACGCTGACTATGATGTGCACCACGTTGCTGCTCTTCTTCTACCTGCACGAGGAGCGCAAGCTCAAGGTCGCGCCGTGGATCTTCGCGGCCTTCTTCCTTTTGCTCGAAGGCTTCTTCTTCGTGAGCTCGCTCACCAAGTTCTTCCACGGCGGCTACTTCACCATCCTCATGGCCGCGCTCATCATGGGCATCATGGTGTGCTGGTACAACGGCACGGCGGTCGAGCAGCGCCAGTTTACGCTGCTGCCGCTGCGCAGCTACCTGCCGCAGCTCAAGCGCCTGCGCGACGACGACCGTTACGAGCGCATGAGCGACAACGTCGTGTACCTGACCAAGGACACCCATACCGACTACATCGACCGCGACATCGTCTACTCGATTTTGGACAAGCATCCCACGCGCGCCCGCGCCTGGTGGTTTGTGAATG
This sequence comes from Collinsella sp., assembly GCA_052278285.1. GTDB lineage: Bacteria > Actinomycetota > Coriobacteriia > Coriobacteriales > Coriobacteriaceae > Collinsella. The sequence continues at coordinate 5,277 of DAWBYD010000120.1, forward strand.
TCGAGACTATGGACGAACCGCACACCTTTGCCTATTCGGTCGAGACGTTCGGCACCGACTACGTGTTCCGCGTGCATCTGTACCTGGGCTACAAGATCAACCAGCGCGTCAATGCCTACCTGCGTCAGGTTGTTCAGGACCTGGCTGCCACCGGCGAGCTGCCGCCGCAGACGCATGACTACTCGGTCTACAAGGATCCGGGTAACATCGGCACGTTCAAGTTCGTCCTGATCCGTAAGCTTCTGGCGCCCGAAAGCGATGTGGAGCCCAGCGAGCGTACGGCCATCACGCTCAAGTACATCATTCGCCGCGCCGCCGGCACGCCCGCGCGTTGGTACGGCCTGGAGAACTCCAACGTGAGCTTTGAGTACGTGCCGCTGTTCACCAAGTTCAAGGCCGTGAACAAGATGCAGCGCCTGGCTCCCAACGAGCGGCCGTAGTCGAAGCTCGAGGTTTGTCTGCGAACGGGCGGGCTTGTATTGACGGGGATTGAGTCCTGGGAGGAAACCATGGACGCAAAGGTGCTTGACGGTTGCGATCTTGCGACCGAGCTGGTGCGTGAGATACGCGCCGATGCTGCCGAAGATCGGTTCTTTACGAATCGGGCCAACATGGACATGGCCGACCGCGTGATTTCGATCGTGGTGACGGTGCTTGTCGCGGCGTGCGTGTGCGCACTGCTCGCGCACGTGCTGTTTGTCTAACGTCCGCAGGTTGCAAAGGCTTTACACTTGGAACCACCACAAGGGGAAACCACCACAAAGGTGCCTGTCCCCTTTGTGGTGGTTTTTGTTTTTGAGAGAGGGGCGGGACGCTGATGGACGTCCGTACGGACGGCGATATTGCCGATAGCTTTTGGTGGCGGCGCACTACGATGACGCGTCGCGGCCCCCTGTACGATATCTGCGTGTCGGTGGGGCTGCTGGTCGCGGCGACGATTGTGGGCGCGCTGCTCGACCATCCGGGTCTCGCGCCGAGCATCATGATCGTCTATGTGTTCGCCGTTCAGCTGTGCGCATTCTTTACCTGGAGTCGCCTGTATTGCTTGCTGAGCTCGGCTGCCGCCGTGGCGCTCTACAACTTCTTGTTTGTCGACCCGCGCTACTCGCTGTCGCTTATCGACCGCGGCTATCCCGGCATGTTCTTCATCATGTTTGTGGTCTCGCTTGTGTCGAGCGCGATTGCGTTGGCCCTGCGCCGCGCCTTGGCACAGGCTGCCGCCAGCGACCGCCGCACGCATATGGTGCTCGAGACCAACCGCATGCTGCAGCGGTGCGCCGATCAGCATCAGATCGTTCACGCCATGGCCACGCAGCTGGCGCGTCTTTCGGGCTGTCCGGTCGTGTGGTACAGCGCCGACGCCGAGGGCGATGACCTGCTGCCGCGTGCGACATACACGGCCGTGGGCGATGCCGCGCCGGTGCACGAGCTGGCGCCGCAGATGCCGCCGCGGCTCTCGGCGTCCGCCTATGTGGGAACGCCGCTCGACGCCACGTTTGGCGGCTCGGCGTTTTATGGCATCTACCTGACGGTTCGCACAGGCGACGGCGTCGCGCGCGCGGGCGACCCCGCCTCAGTGGTGGGCGTGCTGGCTATCGTTGCCGAGCCCGACGTGCTGACGCATGAGGAGCGGACACTTGCCGATGCCATCGTGAGCGAAGGCGAGCTGGCGCTCGATCGCGCCCGCGCCATGGAGGCCCGCGAGGAGGCGGCGGTGCTTGCCAAAAACGAACAGCTGCGCGCCAACCTGCTGCGCTCCATCTCGCACGACCTGCGCACGCCGCTCACCAGTATTTCGGGCAATGCCGACGTGCTGCTCGACCAGGGCTCGACCGGCACCGCCGTGCTCGACGCCCAAACGCGCCGCGGCCTGCTCCTGTCCATTCGCTCGGATGCGCAATGGCTCAACGCCACCGTCGAGAACCTGCTCGCCGTCACCAAGCTCGAGGGCGGCGGCATGCATCTGTCGACAACGCTCGAGCTCATGGACGATATCGTCGAGGAGGCGCTGCGCCACGTAAGTCCGGCCGTGCGCGAGCACGACCTTAAGGTGGTGGCGTGCGACGAGCCGGCGCTCGTCAACGTCGACGCGCGCCTGATGGTGCAGCTGGTGGTCAATCTGGTGAACAACGCCATCACCTATACGCCCGCAGGCTCGCATATCATGATTTCGATTAGCGTCGACGATGGACGCGTGGCGTGCTCGGTGGCCGATGACGGCCCGGGCATTGCGCCCGAGGACCGCGAGCGGATCTTTGAGTCGTTCTATACCGCCAACCACGGTTTGGCCGACAGCCACCGCAGCGTGGGCTTGGGTCTTTCGCTCTGCCGCTCCATTGCGCTGGCGCATGGCGGTAGCATAGAGGTTGCCGCGGCGGACCCGCACGGCTCGGTCTTTACGATTGAGCTTCCCGTCGCCGATGTTTCGTTTGATAAGGAGTAGCGCCGTGCCGAACTCTGCCGTAAAACCGCTCATCTTGGTCGTTGAGGACGACCCCGCTGTCCGCAACCTTATCGTTGCCGCGCTCGAGGCGCACGGCTTGCGTCATATGGCCGTGGAGACCGCCCATGCCGCCATCGCCGCCGCCTCATCGCAGGCGCCGAGCATCGTGCTGCTCGATCTGGGCCTGCCCGATATGGACGGCGTCAAGGTGGTGGAATCGGTGCGCGCATGGTCGGGTATGCCGATTATTGTGGTCTCGGCGCGCAGCGAGGATGCGGACAAGATTCGCGCGCTCGATGCCGGCGCCGACGACTACCTGACCAAGCCGTTTTCGGTCGAGGAGCTGCTCGCGCGCATTCGCACGACGCTCAGACGCCTTTCGTATGCGCAAACGGGCGGTGTTTCCTCTGAGGGCTCGTTCGATGCCGGTGAGCTGCATATCGATTTTGATGCCGGCATCGCCACGATGGATGGCGAGGAGCTGCATCTGACGCCGATTGAGTACAAATTGTTATGCCTGCTAGCGCACAACGCCGACAAGGTGCTGACGCACCAGTTTATCCTGCACGAGATTTGGGGCACGGCAACCAAGAGCGACCTGGCGAGCCTGCGTGTCTTTATGGGCACGCTGCGTAAGAAGATTGAGTCCGACCCCGCGCATCCGCGCTATATCCAAACGCACGTGGGTATCGGCTATCGCCTGGTCACCCAAGGGTAGGACGGCGTCCGCCATCCCACTATGAGTTGCGGTGAAATACGGTCTATATTTGCCTAATTCCAGGTAAAACAGTCCGTATTCCACCGCAACTTTGTTATTTGCCCTTGGGCTTGCTGGCGTAGAACTTCTTCTTTTTGGACTTGCCGGCAGGGGAGGGTTTGCCGGCAAAGTTTGATTTGCCGTTGCCGGCCTGCGTGGGCGCGGGCGCTGCTGCACGAGGCTTGCGCGCCTCGGGGTTGCGCAGCTCCTCGGTTCGCTCGGCAATCTCCTCGGCGCTAAAGCCGACCTCGGCCATGGCGTCCTCGATGGGCAGTCGGCGCACGATATAGCAGTGGTGCACCTTCTGGTTGCGCGCGAAGTCCTCGGGGATGGTCTGTGCCGAAAAGTCCTCCGGCACGACGCCCGCGCGCGCGAGCTTGCGCGTTTCGGGGCGGAAGCCGCGCAGGATGCAGCTAAAGAAGGCATGTCCGCCAT
>DAWBYD010000121.1:0-3277 GCA_052278285.1 Collinsella sp.
GAGGCGACGAGTGCTTTGGATAACGAGAGCGAGGAGGCGGTCCAGGAGTCACTCGAAGAGCTGGCACGCGGCCGTACCACGATCATCATCGCCCACCGTCTCTCGACCATTAAGCATGCCGACGAGATTGCGACTGTTGAGCATGGTCGCGTTGTGGAGCGTGGCACGCACGAGGAGCTTCTCGCCCGTGGCGGCACCTATGCCCGTTACTATCGAATGCAGTTCGAAGGTGCGCGTGCGCACGAGCTCGACTGATTGATATGACAGGAAGTTTATGGCTGAAAAGAACCCTTTGACTCCGGAAGAAGTGACGGAGTTATTCTCCGAAATCGATGCATCCGGTGTCTTGGATCCCACGCTTGCCAAAAAGCGCACCGAGCGCATGCGCGAGAAGGAGGCGGCGGCCAAGCGCGGTGACAAAGCGGCGCTAGCGCAGCTGCGCAGCGAGGACCGCGCGAGCCAGGCAAAACATATCGACCCGCTGTCCGAGGACGATCCTTCGGGCTCGCAGGTGAGCCATACCATTACGAAGACCGCGATGGCCGTGGTTATCGGTATTTTGGTGCTGATCGTGGGCATGCAGATCGGCTACGGCGTGATGCGCCGTCTGAATACCGCCAACTTGTCCGAGAGCGTTTCGGTCGATACCGTTTCGACGGCGCTGAAGGGCGGCCTTGAGTGGGGCAACGGCTTTACTCAGTTCCCGCTCGACTTTACCGTCGATGAAGCCGATGAGCGTACGGGCACGGTCGAGGTGACGGTGGTGGACACATCGTCTGCCAACGAGCTCGAGCTGCTGTCCAACGGGCAGATCCAGGCCGCGGCGCTTGCGACCAACGCGCTGCTCAACGATAAGATCGACCGCGTGGTGTATAACGTTCACGCCTATATCGACGAGGATAGCAACATTCAGCACGATTCCTTCTTTGGCATGTTCCCCGCGCGGGGCCACCAGAGCGCCATCCTGACGTTCGTGTGGACCAAGAGCTCATCCAACGCCACGAATATCGACTGGAAGATGCGCATCGTGAGTATGGATGACACCATCGCCGAGCGCATTCAGAAGCAGGTGAACTCGGTGTCGTCGTTGATTGAGGACCCGGTGGTGAGCCAGACCAAGAGTGACGAGGAAAAGGCCGAACGTGACCTGGAGCATCGTCTGCATGGCCGCGAGATTTTCCGCGGCGGTAAGCCCGACCGAACGCCGTCCGAACTGCTGGAGCAGGACAAGAAAAAATAAGACGCCATCATCCCGCGTGAGCCACAAGCCCCGCGGGATGATTTTTCTGGGACGGGGATTAAAAAATCATTATGCATAGAAAGTCATAATTATCATTTCGTAAACATTTCGATGAAATTAACGCCATGAGGCATGCTTGCGGTTACAATACCGCGAGGCCTAACTACACACCTTTAAGCCGGTCCTGTGAGACCGGGAAGGAGAACTATGGCGAACAACCATACCGCGGGCGCTGCCGCCCGCACCTTCGCGCCCAGCGAGCTTTGCCAGCGTATGCTGGCCAAAACCAGCAAGGGCACCTGCGGTCCCTGCATCCTGTATCTTGAGGATGGGACCATTTTTTATGGACGTTCATGCGGCGCCGAGGGCACCGCGACCGGCGAAGTCTGCTTCAACACCTCGCTCGAGGGCTACTTTGAGGTCATGACCGATCCGAGTTATGCCGGCCAAATCGTAACCATGACCTATCCGCAGATCGGCAACTACGGTATCGACGAGACCGACGTCCAGTCGGCCTTCCCCGGCGACGACGTGCGCCCTACGAGCGCTCCGGCTATGCGCGGCATGATCGTTCGCGACATGTGCGCCACGCCTTCTAACTGGCGTTCGGCCGTCAGCGTGCCGGAGTATCTGCGCGCCCACGGCATCGTCGCTATCGAGGGTGTCGACACCCGCGCCCTGGTGCGCCATCTGCGCGACAATGGTTCCAAGATGGGCATTATCTCGACCGAGATCTTCGACGTCGACGAGCTTGCCGAGCGTCTGGCCGCAGCGCCCACGCTGGTAGGCGAGAACCTGGTGAAGACCGTAAGTTGCCCCGCGCCTCACGAGTTTGTGGCCGCCGACCTGCCTGCCACGCATGACTTTGCACTTTCGGCTGCCGCTCCTGCCCGTCACAAAGTGGTCGCCTACGACTGCGGTGTGAAGCGCGGCATTCTGGAGGGGCTGGTCCGCGCCGGCTGCGACCTTACCGTCGTGCCGTGGGATACGCCCGCCCAGCAGGTGCTCGACATGAATCCCGATGGCGTCTTTTTGTCCAACGGCCCCGGCGACCCCGATGCCGTGGTGGAGACCTACGAGCAGGTGCAGCAGCTGATCGGCAAGGTGCCGGTCTTTGGTATTTGTCTTGGTCACCAGATGATCAGCCTGGCCTGCGGCGCCCAGATGGAAAAGCTTAAGTTCGGTCACCGCGGTGGCAACCAGCCGGTCATGAACCTGGTAAGCCGTCGCGTTGAGATCACCGCGCAAAACCATGGCTTTGGCCTGCTGTTCCCCAGCTTGGGAAAGCTTGTCCCTGAGCTTTCCGGCGGCGAGACCGAGCATGCGGCCGATGGCGATCTGCGCGTCTGGGTGCGCCGCGGAATCGCGCCGGTCGTGATGAACGAGCGCTTTGGCCGCATTCGCCTGACACATGTGAACCTTAACGATGGCACCGCTGAGGGCATCCAGCTGCTCGACGCCCCGTGCTTCTCGGTCCAGTACCACCCCGAGGCCTCGCCCGGCCCCACTGATGCCCACTATCTCTTTACCGCCTTTACGCGACTCATGGACGGCGAGGAGAACTACCTGGACATCGACACCGCGAAGGACCGCTTGGCTGGCTGGAATTTCGCCGAGACCGCCGCGACCGAGACCGAGGAGAACTAACATGCCGAAACGTACTGACATCAAGCGCATCCTCGTCATTGGTTCGGGCCCCATCGTTATCGGTCAGGCCTGTGAGTTCGACTACTCCGGCGCACAGGCCTGCAAGGTGCTCAAGGAGGATGGCTTTGAGGTCATCCTGGTCAACTCCAACCCGGCGACCATCATGACCGACCCGGGTCTTGCCGACCGCACCTATGTCGAGCCCATCACTGCCGAGTTTATCGAGCGCGTGATCAAGAAAGAGCGCCCGGACGCGCTGCTGCCCACGCTGGGCGGCCAGACCGGTCTGAACGCCGCCGTCGAGCTGGCAAAGGACGGTACGCTCGACAAGTACGGCGTCGAGATGATCGGCTGCGACCTGGCCGCTATCGAGCGCGGCGAGGACCGCAA
>DAWBYD010000122.1:0-6278 GCA_052278285.1 Collinsella sp.
CAAAGGGTCCGGATGCGTATGCGCCCGGAGAGACGGTGCGTGTGGCGCTCGGTATCGATTCGGGGAGCACGACGACCAAGTTCGCCCTGGTCGATGAGGCGGGTGAGCTTGTCGATTCGTTCTACGCGTCTAATAACGGCAGACCGCTCGACGTCGCCCAACAGGGTCTTGTCAGCTTGAAGAACCGCTGGGAGACAGCGGGAGTCACGCTTGCGATCGATGCCGTGGGCACCACGGGATACGGCGAGGAGCTTTTCGCGCGCGCGTTCCACGCCGACTACCATACGGTCGAGACGGTCGCGCACGCCCGCGCCGCGTGCGCATGCGTTCCAGATGCGACCTTCGTGCTCGACATCGGCGGACAGGATATGAAGGCCATCTGGCTCAACCACGGCGTGCTGACCGATATCGTCGTCAACGAGGCGTGCTCTGCGGGCTGCGGCGCGTTCCTCGAGGGTTTTGCCAAAAACCTCGGAATAGCCGTTGAGGATATCGCGACCGAGGCATTTTCGTCCAAAGCCCCCGCCGTTCTCGGCAGCCGCTGCACGGTGTTCATGAACAGCAGCGTCGTTTCCGAGCAGCGGCGCGGTAAGGGTCCGGGCGACATCATGGCCGGTCTCTGCCGTTCGATTATCGAGAACGTGTTCACCAAGGTCATTCGCGTTTCAAATCTCAACCGTCTGGGCGACAAAGTCGTCGTCCAGGGCGGCACGTTCCGAAACGACGCGGTGCTGCGCGCATTCGAGCAGTATTTGGGCAAACCCGTCACGCGTGCGCCCCACCCGGGGCTGATGGGCGCTATCGGTATCGCCCTGCTCGCGCGCGAGGAATGCCGCAAGGGCGACGCCGGCACGTCGTTTATCGGGCTCGATGCCGTGGAGCGCTTCGAGCATCGCGAGTTCGGCGGCGTTACCTGCCGTCGGTGCAACAACCGCTGCCAGCGCGCGGTCGTGGCATTTGGCGACGGCTCGCTTTACGTCACGGGCAATCGCTGCCCGCGCGGCGGCGCCATCTCATGGGATGAGCTCGTGCGCGAGGTTCCCGCGGCGGAGGAGCTGCGTCCGCAGGGTGCTTGCGAGGCACAGGCACCCGGCACGGGGCGCGACCGGACCGCGGCTGCCCCCAATCTCTTTGTCGACCGCGAGAAGCTGCTGTTCGAGTCGTACCCCACGGTTCCCGTCTGCGGGGGGCGCGATGTCACGATCGGCATTCCCCGTGTGCTCGAGTTCTGGGACACCATGCCGTTCTGGTCGACGTTCTTCAGCACGCTCGGCTTTAAGGTGCGCGTCTCGGGACGCAGTACCAAGGCGATGTACGAGCGCGGTCTGGCGCACGTCACATCCGACACCGTGTGCTTCCCGGCCAAGCTCGTCCACGGGCACATCCGCAATCTCGTCGACGCCGGCGTCGACCGCATCTTCATGCCCATCATCACGACGGTGCCCACCGAAAACACCGCCTCTACCAGCGAGTGGATGTGCGCCGTCGTAAAGGGATACCCCTACGTGATGCGCAATTCCGATAACCCGGAGGAGCGTTTCGGCGTTCCGTTCGATACGCCGCTGTTCCACTGGTACGACGAGGGCGACCGAAACCGCCAGCTCAAGGCGTGGTGCAAGGAGACCTTCGATATCGATGCCGACCTGGTTGCCAAGGCGACCGAGCAGGCGGACCGCGCGCAGGAGACGTTTGAGAACCAGCTGCAGCTGCGCGGCAGGCAGGTGCTCGAGAACGTGCGCGAGGACGGCGGCTACGCGGTGGTGATCGCTTCGCGCCCGTACCACAACGACCCGCTGGTCAACCACGGGCTGCCCAAGCTCTTCTCTGAGCGCGGCATCCCCGTGCTGCCGCCCGATGCGGTGCCGGGGGTCTGCAACGTCGATCTTTCCAACAGCCGCATCGACATCGTGAACAACTACCATGCGCGCATGCTGTCGTGCGCGGTCATCGTCGCATCGACGCCCGAGCTCGAGCTCGTGCAGATGGGCAGCTTCGGCTGCGGCCACGATGCGTATCTCACCGACGAGATCGCGCGCATGATGGGCGAGATGGGCTCCAAGGTTCCGATGATGATCAAGCTCGATGAGAGCGACGTCGCCGGTCCCATGGGCATTCGCGTGCGTTCGTTTATCGAGTCGGTCAACCGTCGTCGCGCGGAGGAGCGTGCCGAGGGCGCCCGGGTGCACGCGGTCCATCCGCTCGACGACCCGTATAAGGTCAAGTACACCAAGCGCGACCGGCACGACAAGATCGCGCTGGTCCCCAACACCTCCCATGCGTTCTGCAGGCTCATGACCGCGGCGATGCGCAATCAGGGCGTGCGCGCCGCGGCCCTTGATATCGGGCGCGAGGATGCCATCCGCCTGGGCAAACGCTATGTGCACAACGACATCTGCTTCCCCGCGCAAATCGTGATCGGCGAGGCGCTCGCGGCACTCGAGAGCGGTAAGTACGACCCGCACGACGTCGCCGTGGTGACTGGCAAGTATATCGGCGACTGCCGCCTGACGCACTACATGCCCCTGCTGCGCCGCGCGCTCGACGACGCGGGATACGACTATGTCCCGGTGCTCACCAACGACGACGTCGATGCCCACAATGCGCATCCGGGCTTCAAGCTCGGCCTTGGCCCGAGCATCCAGATCGCCTACGGTCTTCCCATGATCGATGCCCTCGAGGCCATGCTTAGGCGCATCCGTCCCTACGAGCTCGAGAAGGGCGCGGCGGACGCTGCGTTCGACCGCGCGCTCGATGAGGTTATCGAGGGCATGGAGCGCTCCGGGCTGAGAGGCCAGGCGACGGGCTTCAAACGCGCGCTTGCGATCATGGACGCCGTTCCGTACGACCGCTCGAACCCGCATCCGACCGTTCTCATCGTGGGCGAGTACCTGCTCAATTTCCATCTCGGCGCCAACCACGAGATTGAGCGCTACCTCGAGGACAACGGGCTCGAGGTCATCGAGGCGCGCATGACCGACGTGATCCGCAAGACCTATTTCTACAAGCATGCGCAGTCGCGCGAGTTCCACGTCGACCTGTCGCTGCCCGAAAAGGCCTGGTACGCCACGGCGGACAACCTGTTCGAGCTCGCGCACGACCGTTGCGACCGCCTGGGCGCGGCGAGCCCGCTCTACGAGCCGCCGACGCGCATGCTCGAGCTCGTGCGCGCGAGCGATAAGATCCTGCACCATACGTTCGATGCGGGCGAGGGCGTGCTGATTCCGGCGGAGATCCTCGAGCACGCCAAGCGCGGCTGCCGCAACTTCGTGATCCTGCAGCCGTTCGGGTGTCTGCCCAACCATGTCGTGGGGCGCGGGCTCATCCATGCGCTCAAGGAGCAGTATCCCATGGCGCAGTTCCTGCCGCTCGACTACGATCCCGACGTGAGCTTCGCCAACGTGGAGAACCGTCTTCAGATGCTCATCATGAACGCCAAGGCGCAGGGGTGCGGTGAGGCGCATGGCGAGACCGCGTAAGGACGCCGATGCGCCCGATGCACGCACCCGTATCATCGAGGCGTTTTGGGAGCTCATCGAGAACAACAGCATCTTCGAGCTGTCGGTTGGCGAGGTGACCCGCGCCGCCCAGTGCAATCGCGGAACGTTTTACTACTATTTTCACGATTTCGATGAACTCGTCGCCATCGCCATAGCCCAGCTGCTGCAGGATAACGAGCTCATCACCGATGCCCTCTGGCATTTTTCGAGCGAGGGCGACCTTTCGGCGTTCGACCGGCGCGACGTCCGCTGCCTGCTGCGGCGCATCGTCATCACCATGAGGGCGGGTGCCGCCGAGCAGGTCGTGCAGGGCATCCATACGATCATCATCGACCGCGTGAGAGAGATCGTCCACCCCGACGGAGAAGAGCTCAAGGCAGATTCGAGCTTTGCGGTGGGCTTTCTGGTCTCGGGCATCATGGGCTTTGTGATGGCGGTCGGCTTTGCCCGGGAGGGCGGCGAGGAGATAGACCTCGAGCAGCCGGGGGACAGCGCGTGCGCGTACCTGAGGGCGGTCGCCATGCAGACGGTGGAAACGGTCGCGCAAGTCGAGGGCGTCGATACATCCGAGCTGCTCGAACGCGTCTCCAAGGAGGCCGATGCCTATCGCGCATCGCGTGCGACGAGTCCCGACGTGGTGAAAGACGCCTAGGGTTTCTCTTGCGGGGCGCCTGTCGCGCATCGCGCGGTGAGTCCCGCGATGCGGTCATAACCTGCATTCATGTGAGCCGGGTTTATAGATATTCCTCCAGCTGTTAACATAGACAACCTGTGGGTAAAGAGACAAAAGCGCCGCCGACGGGCGGGCGTTTTGATTTCGATGAACTCATGTAAGGAAACGAGCATGTTAGATAGATTTACCGATCGAGCGCGCAAGGTCATGTCGATGGCCAAACAGGAGGCGCTCGATCTTCATTCAAATAAGGTGGGCACCGAGCACCTGCTGCTCGCGCTTGCCAAGGAGGACGAGGGCATTGCCGCCGAGGCGCTGCGTTCGCTCGACATCTCCTACGATGACATCATGGATACTCTCAAAGAGGTCCAGACCACGGTTCCCGTGCCCAGTGAGGAGACCGAGGCGGCCAAGCTCGCCTTTACGCCGCTCGTCATTAGCGTGATGGAGCGTTCATTCCGTGTGGCGCGTGAGAACAACCAGACCTACGTGTCGACCGAGCACTTGCTGATCGGCATCGTCGAAGAGGGCAACGGCATGGCCATGGACATCCTCATGCGCCTGGGTGTGTCGTCCGCCTCCATCAAAAAGGCTATCGAGAAACTCACCGCCAAGGACCAGGACAAGAAGCGTCCGCTCGCCGGCGCCGGTGCCGGTCGTCCCGGTGCGGGCCTGCCGTTCTTTAGCGGCTCGGACGCGTCGCAGCAAAAGGGGAGCGGCACCGACACGCTCAAGCAGTTCGCGACCAACCTCACGCAGAAGGCGCGCGACGGCGAGCTCGATCCCGTGATTGGCCGCGAAAAGGAAGTCCAGCGTATGATGGAAATTCTTTCGCGCCGCACCAAGAACAACCCGCTCATTCTGGGCGACCCCGGCGTGGGCAAGACGGCCATCGTCGAGGGCCTGGCGCAGCAGATCGCTGCCGGCAACGTGCCCGAGAATCTCATGAACCAGAACATCTGGACGCTCGACCTGCCGGGCCTCGTTGCGGGCGCCAAGTATCGCGGTGAGTTTGAGGAGCGCCTCAAGAACGTGATCCAGGAGGCCACCGAGGCTGACGACGTCATCCTGTTTATTGACGAGATGCACACCATCATCGGTGCCGGTTCTGCCGAGGGCTCCATCGACGCGAGCTCCATGCTCAAGCCCGTGCTTGCACGCGGTGCCTTCCAGATTATTGGCGCCACCACGGCCGAGGAATTCCGCAAGTACCTCACCAAAGACCCAGCCTTCGAGCGTCGCTTCCAGACTATCGATGTCGAGGAGCCGAGCGTCGAGGACACCGTCAAGATCCTGACCGCGCTTAAGCCGCGCTACGAGGAGCACCACCATGTGCGCTACACGCAGGGCGCTATCGAGGCTGCCGCGAACCTTTCCAACCGCTACATCCAGGATCGCTTCCTGCCCGATAAGGCCAGCGACCTCATCGACGAGGCCGGTGCCCGCGCTCGCATCGCCGCGAATCGTGCGCCCGAGCCGGTGCGCGAGGCCGAGCATCGCATAGAGGAGCTCAAGGCCGCCGCGCAGGAGGCCACCGAGAGCGACGACATGAACAAGGCCGCCGAGATCACCGAGCAGCAGAAGGCCGCCGAGATTGAGCTCGCCGAGGCCAAGGCCGCCTGGACCGCCGAGCTCGACGCCAGCCCGCTCACCATCGACGTGAGTCAGATTGCCGACATCGTGTCCGTGACCTCTGGCGTGCCGGTTTCCTCGCTCACCGAGAGCGAGAGCCGTCGCCTGCTGCAGACCGAAAGCGTGCTCAAGACCCGCATTATCGGCCAGGACGAGGCCGTCGAGGCCGTCGCCAAGGCCGTGCGCCGCAGCCGCTCGCCGCTCAAGGACCCGCGTCGTCCCGGTGGTAGCTTTATCTTCCTTGGTCCCACCGGCACAGGCAAGACCGAGCTCGCCAAGACGCTCGCCGAGTACCTCTTTGGCAGTAAGGACGCGCTCATCAGCTTCGACATGTCGGAGTTCGGCAGCGAGTTCGAGGTCTCCAAGCTTATCGGTAGCCCTCCGGGTTACGTGGGCCACGACGAGGGCGGTCAGCTTACCAAGGCCGTTCGTCGTCACCCGTACTCGGTCGTGCTGTTCGACGAGGTCGAAAAGGC
>DAWBYD010000123.1:0-2265 GCA_052278285.1 Collinsella sp.
CGCGGTCATCGCCGCGCAGCTCCTCGTAGACCTGCTCGATGCGCTCCTTGGTGACGCCGGCATCGCGCAGCACGCGGCCCGCCTCGCCCTTGTCCTCGGCAAGTGCCATCAGCAGATGCTCGGTCACCACAAAGCTGTCGCCCATCTTGGTGGCCTTCTTCTCGGCCTTCTCGATGACGCGGACGAGCTCGTTGGACAGGCCCATCTGCTGACCCTCGCCCGAAACCTTGGGCGCATGGTCGATGGCATCCTGCGTGGAGCGTGCGAGCTGAGCCGGGTCGGCACCGATGCGCTCGATAATCACGGAGATATTGCGCTCACCGGCACCGAGCAGGGCAGACAGCAGGTGAATCGGCTCCACCGCGCCGGCCTGCGCGTCGGCAGCCGTGCTCATGGCGGTCTGCAGTGCCTCGCGCGACGTCATTGCTAGCTTATCGATTCTCATGGAATCACCTCTCTTGGGGCGGCCGCCCTACGGGGCGGCTTCACGTTGTTCGAGAAGTATTGTTGCCAGCTTTGTGCGATCTTATACACAAATCTAAGTCTCTATATATAAGATTTTCTGAGTGATTGATGGATAGGGTACTGAGATGTCAGCCCGCCGCTGCCCGGGCGCACTACCATCTCGATCTGTAACATCTAGCAGCCATTTTTGATCCTAGATGTTACAGATCGAGATGAAATGCTCAGCGGCGCCCGTTTATCTAAATCTGTAACAACTACTCGGCAAATAGGGCCCTATCTGTTACAGATTGAGACAAACAGAAGACACCCGAATCGAAAATCTAAATCTGTAACACCAGGCCCACTTTTAGCGGCCAAGATGTTACAGATCGAGACAAACCGAGAACTACTACAAAGGGGACGGGTACCTTTGTGGTGGTTGCAGTCTCTATTTACTTGCCGAACCCGTGCTTCCCGATTCGCCGCTCCAGGGCATCTCATCCTCGAAGAGCCATATACGGGCAGACCCACTATCGCGTGCAGTCTGCGGGTCGGGCAAGCAGGTCTGTTCATAGGCATCTTGGATACACTGACCCATAAAATCGTTGAGCTCGGCCTGGTCGCCCTCCATGACATAGGCTGCATCGCCGGCCATGATGTAAATACCCGGACCCTCATTGCCCTCGTAACGCGGATCGTACGAGACATCACATAACTTTGCGCCGTTTGCAGTGTCCAGCTCGATGGAAGAGTGGCATCCGCCAACCATGTCGTTCGCTTTTGCCCGATAGGACGCATATCCGTACCAACGCTTAAATGTTTTGCCCTTGAGTAGCTCGGACGCCCTATCGATCAGGCTTGTATCCGCGGTATAGCGCATGGCCCCAAGCTGAATACGCGGATAATTGCTAATACCCAGCACAGCCGGCTGCTCATCAAAATCAACGGTAATGGTCTCGGGCTTGTCGTCGCCGGTCAGAAGTTCGACAGATTGAGCCACAGGCTTGACCAACGGCTCCGTCACCGCAGCAGGTAGAAATGCCATACCGACAGCGCCCGCGCCAACCACAGCGATCGCAAGCGCCAAGACAATCAATCCAATACGGGCAGAACGGCTCACGGCAAAACACCCCACAATGCAAACCTTCGCCACCTGCACTAATGATACCGCCAGCTAACACTATTACCAAAAGAAGCCGCGCGCTCCTCACCACCACAAAGGGGACAGGCACCTTTGTGGTGGTTTTCGACGCTAACGGTCGACCATCTCGCGCCATGAGATTAAACTTGAATTGTTCTCTGAACATATCCATTTCTGCCTATCCTCAACAGATCTTTGTCTCGAGGAGCGCATGTGAAGCCGTCTCATTCCACCGGTCGCAACGTCATCGCCATTCTCGCCATACCCATCGTGATGCTCTTCCTTATCGTCATCACGCCCTTTTCTTTTGGTATCGCCTCGCCCTTCGATCTTTGCGGGATGATCGACGCCGGCTCGCGTGCCACCTCGCTCTCCTTTGTCTGCCGTGGCGTGTTCTACGAATATGCAATTCCCACCGGAAGTTGGCAGTCCAAGTTACCGTTGCTCGGCAAGGTCGACGGATGCTCCCCCTATTTCTGCCTTGAACCTCAGGCGCTAAACTATCTGATCGACGACCAGCCACTCGACTCCATCACCCTCGCCTACGACTACGCACCAAACACCGATGAGCGCCACATGAACCAAGTCCTCGACAAGCTGCTAGGACAGTGCGGGCTCACCGAGGCGGCCGGTCGAACCATCTAAAGCAACCAGAAAATAAAGCGAAAAGAACTCCGCCG
>DAWBYD010000124.1:0-9400 GCA_052278285.1 Collinsella sp.
CCCTCGTCATGCTCGACCGGTCTTTCGATGCTCTTGGCAAACGACTCGCGCGTGCCAAGTAGGCCCGGCATCAAAAAGTCGAAGATGCTCCAGAGCTCGGATAGGCGGTTTTCGATGGGCGTGCCCGTCAGGGCAAAGCGCACGCCGGCCGGCAGGCGCTTGGTGGCACGCGCCACCTGGGTGAGCGGGTTTTTAATGTACTGGGCCTCATCGAGTACCACGCGGGCAAAGTCCTGCTCGACGTACTCGTCGATATCGCGCCGCATAAGGTCATACGACGTCACGACCACGTTATGCTCGGCCACGCCGGCGATTTGCACGCGACGCTGGGCCTTGGCGCCCACGATGGCGCACACATCGAGCGACGGGGCGAAGCGCTCCAGCTCGGCAGTCCAGTTGTACACGAGCGACGCAGGGCACACCACAAGCGTGGGCTTAATGTCCCCCGCTTCCACGCGCGCCAGGATATGCGCGATCATCTGCAGCGTTTTGCCCAGGCCCATGTCGTCGGCCAAGATGCCGCCAAGGCCCAGGTGTTCGAGCGAGCCGAGCCACTGGTATCCGTCGACCTGGTAGCCGCGCATCGTTGCCTTGAGCGATGCCGGCACCGTAAAGTCCATCTTGCCGAGCGTATCCAAGCGCTCGACGGTGCGGCGGAACGCAGCGTCGCGATCGGCCTCGAGCGCGGGCGTGCGCGCGAGCATGCTATCGACGAACAGGGTGCTCGACGCGGGAAGCGACACGCCGTCGAGCAGGTCAACAGCATCGACCCCCAGATCCTCGGCAAGGCCAAACGCGGCTCGGGCACCCTCGTCCAAACGAATGATGTCGCCGGACGTAAGGCGCGCAAACGTCTGGTGACGCTTGTAGGAGTCGAGGTAGATGGCAAGGTCTGACGCCGAAAGGCCGCTCGCGCCCAGTTCGACGTCGAGCAGATTGCTCTTGACGGTCGCACGAACCGAGAGCTTGGGCGCGGGTCGCACCGAAATCTGGCGCAGACGGTCGCTGAGCATGACCTCACCCAGCTCGGACAGGGCGGACAGGCCCTCGGTCAGCAGGCAGAACAAGCTCTCGTCATCGCGCTCCTCAAACGCCAGACCGCCCTCGTAGAAATCGAAGTACAGGGCCGCCGTGTCCATAACACGAAACTCTGCCACCTCGTCGCGGGGCGGCACGCCGGGGCGTTGCTCTTCGAAGGGGCTGCCCGGAGCGCCCAGGCTAAAGAGATCTGCCGACCAGTCGCCGTAGGCAACCGTAATTTTGCAGGTCACAAGCCCATCGTCGACGCCGATCGCCATAGCAAAGCTCGGCTCGGGCGCCACGGTATCGAGCGCGGCGGGCGCGGTAAGGTCGGTATAGTCGCGCAAAATGGGCAGCGCCATACGACAGAACTCCCCCACCTGGTCGACAGCGATATGGATCGGCGTGCGACAGGGCAGTAAGCGCGATAGGAACGGCGCCGCATGCTGGGCAAACGCTACATCGGCGCGGCGCGCACGGCGGGTGTCGACCAGATAGGCAACGTCGCCCGAAGCAAAGCAGTATGCATCGGCCGGCAGGCGTAGATCGTAGCTGCCACCAGCCGCCGGCGCGATTTTGGCGGCAAGGAGCGGTGGGCGCTCAGACAGCGCCTCGTCCTCCCCTTCCGGAGGCATCTCAACCGCCACGTCATAGGTGCGATGCGTCGTCGTCCCCCGCGACCAGGCGGGCTCAAAAGAGATGGTCTGGCCGCGCAACAGGTCCAGCACATATACGATGCTATGCTCGGACAGCGGCAACTGCCGCTCGGCGACAAAACCGCTGCGGGCAAAGTCGTACGACGCCGAACGCGAGCTTGTGATGTCATCGAGATAGGCAACTGTCGTCACGACAAGGTTGAGCAGCTTTGTCGACACGTCTTCGAAGGCTTCGGGCGTATGGACAAACGTGAGCTTCTTGCCGTACGAGAAGGTGCCGCCGCGCACGTAGGCATCGGCCATGCCGTCGATGTCCTTGACCACGTAGGAGACCGATCCACAGCGAATGCGAAGCTCGAGCGCCCAGCTAAAGCGCTCGGCAAACAGTGGATTGTAATACGGCACCAGCGAGGGCTCCAACACCGCCTTGGGGGCATCGGGATCCACACTGCCGGCGAGCTTGCGGCGCATGCTCGCCAGCTCATCCATGCGCGCGTCCGAAAGATCGGAGAGCGCCGCCATGAGGCTGGGACTCGTGGGGACGGGCGCCGGAAAGGGAAAGTTGGGATTGACGGCCGGCGCTTTGGGCGCGTTGCGCGCGGGCTGTTTCGGCTGCGCCGCAAACGTGCGGACCGGCGTGCGCAAACCTTCGACGGGCTCGGCGCCGCTGGCATCCAAATACGCCAGAGCCGTGGCAATAGCGTGCTTGCACATGCCGGGGTAGCGATAGGCAGCGGGGCAATCGCAGTCGTAGTCGATCACCTCGTGCTCGTCCATGTCGAGCGCCACGCGCGTCTTGTACAGGTCGCCACGCGAACCGCGCACCGAGCCCTCAACCGTCACGTTTTTGGAGAAGCGCGAGCCGCTGTCCTCGATCGACAGCACGGCGCCGTTGAGCATGAGCGAACGCCCCTTCATAAAGGTGCCACTCAGCGCCGCCTCTTTCCGGAGCGCCTGCACAAACGTCCCCTGCGCCATCACTTCCTCCAATCTCACCCGGGGTAGCTTAGATAACCGTCACGCGGCCTTGGTTGCCGACGATGGCCTTTGCCTCTGCCAGCAGCGGAATCGAGCGTGCATTGACCTTGGCCGGCACCTCGGCACGCAGCACGCGCCCGTCGACTTGCTCAATAAAGATCTCCACGCGGTCGCCGCCCGGGTTGGTGGTGAGCACCGTGGCCAGGCGCGCCATATTGCCCTGGCTAAATCGGCTGTTGGGCACCATGACCTCAAAGACCTTGGGCTTGTTTTTCTCCTCGCTAAGCTCCAGCGGCACAATCTCCTGCGCAATGATCTGGTCGCCGCGGTCCGAGCGCTCGAGCTTGCCCTTAATGCGCACAAACGCGTCGGACAGCTGCGCGCCGGTCTCGGGATCGACCTCGCCATACAGATACCCCTCGGCCTCCTTGTAGGTCTTGGGGAACACCACGACCGTGGCCTCGCCTTCCATGTCTTCGAGCTGCACGATGCCCATGGGGTCGCCGTTTTTGGTCACGCGCTTGGACACGCTCGAGACCATGCCGGCCCACCACAGCGCCTTGCCCTCGGGAATCTCCTGGTTGATGGTACCGCCCGTAGGATTCTGAACTTCGTAGCCAGTGTCGATCTGCGAGAACGAGAAGTCGCGTGCCTTGGCCAGCGCATACTCAAACGGGCGCAGCGGGTGGTCCGAGACATAGATGCCCAGAACCTCCTTCTCCTGGCTCAACTTAAGGTGGCGGTCCCACTCCTGGCCATCCGGATCGGGCACGCTCACCTCAAAGCCCGAGCCCTCAACATCACCAAACATGTCGAAGAACGACGTCTGGCCGCTCGCACGATCCTTCTGGCGCTTCACCGCGGCATCGATGATGTTCTCAGGGTTGTTCTTATCCACAAAGTGCATCATCTGGCGACGCGGATACCCCGTGGAGTCGAAGGCGCCTGCCTTGATGAGCGATTCGATCACACGGCGGTTGGCCTGGCTCGAGTCCACGCGCTCGACAAAGTCGTGCAGCGTCTTAAACGGACCGCCCGCCTCGCGCTCGGCGATAATCGCCTGCGCCACGCCGGTGCCCACGCCGCGGATGCCGGCCAGACCAAAGCGCACGCCCTCCTTGGTAGCCGTGAACTCAGTACCGGACTCGTTGACATCTGGCGACAGCACGGGGATGCCGTCGTGACGGCACGCCGAGACGTAGTGAACGATCTTGTCGGTCTTGCCCGTATAGGACGTCAGAACGGCCGCCATGTACTCGTGCGGATAGTGCGCCTTGAGCCACGCCGTCTGCATAACCAGGATGGCGTAGCCGGCGGAGTGCGACTTGTTAAAGGCGTAGGACGCGAACTCAAGAACATCGTCCCAAATCTTCTGGGCGACCTCGCGCGTGTAGTTGTTCTTGATAGCGCCGTTCATCCAGTGGTCGTAGGTGGTCTCGTCCGAGCCATCCTCCCAGTGGAGCACCGTCGACGTGAGCAGCTTGATCTTTTTCTTAGCCACGGGCTTACGGATACGCGAGTCCGATTCGCCCTTGGAGAAGCCGCACATCTCGACGGAGATGAGCATAACCTGCTCCTGATAGACCATGGTGCCGTAGGTTTCGCCCAGGATGTCGTCCAGACGGTCGTCGTAGGAGACAGCCGGTTCCTTGCCGTTCATACGGTTGATATAGGACGAAACCATGCCGGCGCCCAGCGGTCCCGGGCGGTACAGAGCGATCAATGCCACGACGTGCTTGTACTCGGTGGGCTTCATGTTCTTGATCGTGGCCGTCATGCCGGCGGACTCGACCTGGAAGACGCCGGCGGTGTGGCCGGAGCCCATGAGCTTAAAGATCTCGGGGTCGTCAAAGGGAATCTCTTCCTCTTTGATGTCGATGCCGAAGTTCTTTTTGATGTTGGCCTTGGCCTTGGAGATAACCGTCAGCGTACGCAGACCCAGGAAGTCCATCTTGAGCAGGCCCATGTCGGCAACGGTATGGCCCTCGTACTGGGTAATCTCGACGCCGCCCTTGGTATCGAGCTTGGTGGGCACGTGCTCGTTGACGGGGTCGCGGCAAATCAGAACGGCGCACGCGTGCACGCCCTCGCCACGGGTAAGGCCCTCGATCGAGAGCGCCGTGTCGATGATGCGGCGGGCGTCGTCGTCCTTTTTATAGGCCTCGGCAAAGTCGGGGTTAAACAGATCCTCTTTGCCGGGTTGCTTTTCGAGCACCTGCTTGAGCTTGACCTTGGGGTCGCTCGAGACCATCTTGGACAGGCGCTGGCCCATGTAGACCGGGTAGTCCAGGACGCGCGCGGCGTCGTTGATGGCCTGCTTGGCCTTAATGGTCGAGTAGGTGATGACGTGGGTAACCTTCTCGGGGCCGTAGAGCTGGCGAACGTGCTCCACGACCTCGAGGCGCCGCTCATCGTCGAAGTCCATATCGATATCGGGCATCTCGGTACGCTGCGGGGACAGGAACCTCTCGAACATCAGGCCGTTCTCGAGCGGGTCGAACGCGGTGATGTTCATGGCGTAGGCGACGATAGCGCCGGCGGCCGAGCCACGGCCGGGGCCGACGCCGATGCCGTTGTCCTTGGCCCATTGCACGTACTCGGCAACGATCAAAAAGTAGGCGGCAAAGCCCTTGTCGCAGATGACCTTGTATTCGTACTCAAAGCGCTCTTTGATGTTGACGCCGCCGATCTCGCGCGTGGCCCAGTCGTCACCGTAGTGCTGGCGCAGGCCCTTCTCGCACTCGCGGCGGAACTGGCTCTCGTGCGTCTCGCCGGGATCGAGCAACGGGAAGCGCGGCAGGATGATGGAGTCCCAGTCCAGCTCAACGTAGCACTTGTCGGCGATCTCGAGCGTGTTGTCGCAGGCCTCGGGGCAATACGGGAACATCGCCCGCATCTCCTCCTCGGTCTTCATGTAAAACTCCGAGCCGGTCATGCGCATGCGGTTAGGGTCGTCGACCTTGGCGTTCATGCCAATGCACATGATGACGTCCTGCACGGGCGCGGCCTCGCGGCGCAGGTAGTGGAAGTCGTTGGTGGCGATGACCTTGACGCCCACCTGCTTGGCGATGTCGATGAGCGTGCGGTCCATCTGCTCGTCGGTCAGGCCGTTGTCGGTGGTGATGCCGTGTTCCTGGATCTCGATGTAGAAGTCGCCGGGCTCGAAGGTGTCACGGAAGGTCTCGGCCCACTTGATGGCGCCCTCCATGTCACCGCGGTCGATGTACTTGGGGATGATGCCCGCGATGCAGGCGCTCGTGCAGATCATGCCCTTGGCGTGGCGGCGCAGGTTGTCGAGCGTCACGCGCGGCTTGTAGTAAAAGCCCTGCACGGCGGCCTCGGAAACCGTCTGCATCAGGTTGACGTAGCCCTCCTGGTCCTTGGCCAGAAGGATCATGTGGTAGAGCTCGGGCTTGTGGTCGCGAGCAAGGGTCTCGTCCGGCGTAAAGTAGACCTCGCAGCCAAAGATGGGCTTGATGACCAGGGGCGGCTTGAGCTCGTCGATGTTGCCCTACTCGTCCCACATGGCCATGTCCTTCACATACTGGGCATGCTCGCGCGGGTTTTCCTCGGGATCGGGCTCCACCAGCTCGTCGCGGCGGTCCTTTTCCAGGAAGGCCTTGTCGTGGCTCCAGGTTTTGTACTCGGGCGTGTTGTGGTTGACGGCGTCGCAGGCCAGCGCCAGGTCGGGCACGCCATACATGTAGCCGTGGTCGGTAATGGCCACGGCGGGCATGCCCAGCTCAACGGCACGGTTGACCATATCCTGGATACGGGTTGCGCCGTCGAGCATGGAAAAGACAGTGTGGTTGTGCAGATGGACGAATGCCATGTGATGAGCTCCGATGCGGGTTCGTGTTCTGACTGAACGATTTTACCCCACGGCACGGACAGCACCCGAACCTAGCCAAACCCACACGGCTCCTCTTGAGTTGCGGTGAAATAGTTCCCGCTTGGGCCATCTGGGCCGCAATACAGGAACTATTCCACCGCAAGCTATCTGAGGGCTAGAGATTGTAGGTGACTACTTGGGGCTCGGCGGGATTGACGAAGAGAGTCGGATCGGCCTGCTCCACGCGAACGAACTTGACGGTCACAGCCTCAAAGCCCGCCCTGCGCAGAACGTCGGCGTAGACGCGCGCCTGCAGGGCGTGCTTCTCCTGCAGCTGTTCCGGCGTCTCGTCCGGCGCGCCGCCCGTCTTGTAGTCGATGACCAGCGCACATGACGAATCCGCCGGGTTCGTCGCCAAAGCGTCGATGGCGCCCTCGGCATAAGCACCGTAGCGAGCGATGTCCTCGTCCTCGCAGCCCAGTGAAAAGAACGGCACCTCGGCGCGAACGCACGGCCACGCGAGCAAGTCGGCACGAACAGCCGACTTGAGCCAGCGGTCCAGGGCAACGTCGAAGCGCTCACGCTGCTCCGGCGTCAGGCACCACAGGCGCGCCAGCGCATCGGCACGCTCAGCGGGCAGCGCATCGGCACCCATCTCGATCAGCCACTGGCAGGCGGCATGGAACGCCGAGCCCAGCGCCATGGGGTTGCCGGCGGGCTCAACGGCAGCCACGTCTGCATCCGTCATCTCCGAGCCATCCGACTCCGCATCATCGCCGGCCTCGTCCACGGGCACGTGTGCCTCGGCGGCACGATCTTCCGTCTCGGCATGGAGCGCCGCGGCGATTGACGAGTAGCTATACGAATCACGCATCGGATACGGACAGATGCCCATGCGCACGCCCACTGCCTGGGAATACACAAGCTCAAACGAATCGGGCTTGGGGTCGGCA
Organism: Collinsella sp.; assembly: GCA_052278285.1. Lineage (GTDB taxonomy): Bacteria > Actinomycetota > Coriobacteriia > Coriobacteriales > Coriobacteriaceae > Collinsella. The sequence goes on from DAWBYD010000124.1 coordinate 7,440, forward strand.
GGACCGGGGACGGTTGAGCGCGCAGCATTATCGGCGGCATCGGCATCGCCACGAACAAGCCTGCCCTCGGCATCCAGCGAAGCGTTGGCCTCAAACGCCTGCTCGCCAAAGGTAAAGTCCGAAAGCGAAATGAGCTCGTAGTCGCCCGGCTGGGAGTTGTCGAACACCAGGCGGTCGGCATCGAGCTGCGGCATGTCCAGAGCGTCGGTCGGCAAAATACGGCGCAGCACGTCGTAGGTCAGATCGGTCTCGACATCGAAGGTCGGCGCCGTCACCTTGCCACGGCTCACGCCAGCATCCATCGCCAAGATCACCAGCTCGCGCGCACGCGTCATGGCAACGTAGAGCAAGCGGGCCCGCTCCTCGAGCGAAAGCCGCAGGTCGTCGTTGCGCAGGCGGGCAAATGCCTCGGCGGGAGAGCCCGTCGCACAGACGTCCTCCATGAGCTCCGGCGGCAGCCACAGCGACGTGCCCTTGCCCTTAAACGCATGCTCAAACTGCTTTTTGACGTCGTCGCCCTTCACAAAGGTACCGTCGGCGAGCTTAACGCCGTCGAAACGTGCCGGCAGTGCCACGACCTGTGCTCCGCCCTCGACGCGACCCATCTGTGCCGCACCCGAGGACTTACGCACGCCAAAGCACTCGGCGACCGCCACGACCGGATATTCCAGACCCTTGGAGGCATGCACCGTCATGATGCGCACCGCGCCGTCGCCCCCCTCGTTGAGGGCACCCGGGGCTTCCTTGCCCGCCAAGAAGCGGTCGAAGGCCAGCGCGATGGAACGCGGCGAGTTGCCGAACTCGGCCTCCGCCTCGGCCACGGCATCGAGCGCCTTGAGCACGTTGGCGGCAATGGCCTTGCCCTCGGGACCACGCTGTGCCAGACGTACAAACCAGCCGGAGGCGTTGACCACGTCGCGCGCGATGGCGGCGAACGAATCGCGGCCAACGCGACGAAGCGCATACCGCAGCACCTCGCGGGCGCGCGTCACGAGCGGCAAGTCTTGCAAACCCGGCACATCGGAATCGCTCATGATGCCCGCATCGATGTTGCGGCGCGACGTCTCGCCCGTCTGATCGTCGAGTTTGGTCGCCAGCGCCAGGAACTCCTGGGCGCCGAGTGCAAACATCGGCGAGGCGAGCAGCGGCATAAGGCCCTGCGCCGTATCGGCCGGATTGGCGAGCGCACAAACCAGGGCGCGCACCGTCTGCACCTCGGCTGCTTGGGCAAAGACCGAGCCGCCCGCGATGACGCAGTCGAGCCCCTGGTCGCGGAAGGCCTGGGCGTAGACGTCGGCGTTGGTCATGCGGCCCAGCAGCAGCACCATGCCGCCCTGGGGCTGGCCGGCATCGGCAAGCGCGCGGAAGCGCTCGGCGATCGCACGGGCCTTGGCCTGTGTGCGCTCCTGCGTACTGCCGCCGGCAACAAAGAGGGCCTGGCGACGCGAGGCGTCTGCCACCAGCGTGTCCTTGCGGCCGTCGCTCGCCTCAAGATCCAAAAAGCCCTGCATCAGGCCGCCGTCATCGCCATCGAAGACGCGCGCCACGTAACGCAGCACCTCGTCATGGCTGCGGAAGTTGCGCACGAGCTTGACGAGTTCACCGGCCGGTGCCCCGGACGAGGCCGACACCTCGGACGAAGCGAGGACGGCGCCCGGGGTGCTGGCAGCTGCCGCCGCGCCCGAAGCGCCTACCTTGCGCTCCTGGCGACGGAACACCTCGACCTCGGCGCCGCGGAAGCGATAGATCGACTGCTGTGCATCGCCCACGGTGCACAGCGCGCGCTCCCCCGCACCCGTCAGGTAGCAGATCAGATCGACCTGCATCTGGTCGGTATCCTGGAACTCGTCGATCATGACCATCTTAAAGCGGCTCTCGTATGCCACTCGGATGGCCGGGTAATCGCGCAGGGCCTCGTAGGCCATGCGCAGCAGGTCGTTGTTGTCGAGGGCAGCCTGGGC
>DAWBYD010000125.1:0-1843 GCA_052278285.1 Collinsella sp.
CAAGCGTCGCTCCCAGATAGCGCTCGAGCAGCTCGGCTAAGCGATCGATCGCGGCCTGGCAATCCCCCATCCGCTCGGGCTCCACGCACTCAATCGCCAGGAACGCATCGGCCGAATCATCGGACAGCGCCGTGCGAACGCCGTCGCGCCAGTTCCAGCAGCGGCACACAGCGCCCGCATCGTCGATGTAGGCGAGCTCGCCGGGCAGCGTCGGATCGTCCGCCTCCTCGCCAAGCGGCAAGAACGCATCGCCACCGTCGGTCACCTTCAAGCGAAGGTCTCCCTCGATCGCATGCAGATCCTCGCCTCCCACGGGCAGCGCGTAGGTCAGCGACACCGTGTTGTAAATATCCACCGCGGGCGTAATGTGGCCCACCGGCTTGCCTTTGAGCACGCGTTTGAGCAAGTTCTCGATCGAGCAGCGCGCGCCTTTCTTGGTCTTGAACAGACGATAGGCCTCGCGCCATGCCTTGACCGGTGCGTTCTCGCTGATAGTGTCGCTGGTCAGATGACGCTCCGCATCGATATTGGCGCGGTCGAGCAACGCCGCAATCGCATCCACGTCCTCTTGAGGAATCTGAGCCGTGGGCTTCATGCCCTCCACGATCACAACACCGACCGCTGCCTGCGGAAACAGCTCCCAGAATGAATCCTCGGTAATAAAGCTCTTTATACGCTCTCCCTTCATTGTGCGCGCCCGAGTGAGGGCGCCTAAACAAAAAGCGCCCTTACAACGGCCACCTTCAAAGTCCTACGGTGCCGTCACAAGAACGCTTGCGCTGTCCCCATCCGGAGAAGGGGACGATATGTCAGGCGTATTGTAACCCGAGTCATCCACGCGAGCAAAACCACCACAAAGATGCACTGGCCCCTTTATGGTGGTTTTGGGTCTGAGGCGACGCTAGTGGCGGAGTCCCAGCAAGCCGTGGCCGCGATGACGGGCCTCGGCGGACACCTGGGCGTGCGGGCCGGCGGCTTTGACGGACTCGGGCAGGTGCGAGTACTTCTTCTCGAAGTTCTCCTCGAACATCACCGCCAGGTTGTGCGCGGCCTCGTCGTAGCGCGCGGTGCTCTGCCAGTATTGGCGCGGCACCAGGATGCCATCGGGCACGCCGTGGCACGTCGTGGGAATGTCAACGTTAAAGATGTCGTCGTGCACGAACTCGCTGTCCTCGATGGTGCCGTCGAGGGCGCGCGCGACCAGCGAGCGCGTGTAGGCCAGCTCGATGCGATGACCCACGCCGTAGCCGCCGCCAATCCAGCCGGTGTTGACCAGGTACACGCGCGTGCGGCCGTCGGCAATGCGCTCGCCAAGCATCTTGGCGTAAACCATGGGGTCGAGCGGCATAAACGGCTCGCCGAACAGCGAAGAGAACGTGGGCGTGGGCTCGGTGACGCCGACCTCGGTGCCGGGAATCTTAGCCGTAAAGCCCGTCACAAAGTGGTACATAGCGGCATCGGCCGTCAGGCGTGAGATGGGCGGCAGCACGCCAAAAGCGTCGCAAGTCAGGAACAGCACGACACTCGGAGTGGTGCCCATGCCCTTAGTCCACGCGTTAGGAATGTGCTCCACGGGATAGGCCACGCGCGTGTTGTGCGTGATCGAGATGTCGTCGTAGTTGGGCTTGCGGTTCTCGTCGAGCACCACGTTTTCGCAAATGGCGCCAAAACGGACGGCGTTGAAGATCTCGGGCTCGCGGAAGGCGTCCAGGCCCTCGCATTTTGCGTAGCAGCCACCCTCGATGTTGAAGATACCCATGTCGGACCAACCGTGCTCGTCGTCGCCGATCAGCAGGCGCGTGGGATTGGCCGAAAGCGTGGTCTTGCCGGTGCCGGACAGGCC
>DAWBYD010000126.1:0-4450 GCA_052278285.1 Collinsella sp.
ACGTAATCCGCGCATCGGAGATGCTCGGCAAAAAACTCGGCAAGAGGCAGATGAGCCAATATGTGAGCGGCAAGACGAGCCCGCGGCGCGATGTGGCTGAGCTGCTCGCCCGTATTTTGGAGGTCGATGTTACCTGGCTGCTTGCCGGCGACGCTGATCAAGGCGAGGCATCATCACCCCGCAACGATTCCAAGCCCGAACCCCATCCCTCAGCTCAAATTGCAAGGAGCACCACCATGCGTACTTTTTCTAAATCCACCAAGCTCGATAACGTCCTGTATGACGTGCGCGGTCCCGTCGTCGACGAGGCCGCCCGTATGGAGGACGAGGGCGAGCGCATCCTCAAGCTCAATATCGGCAACCCAGCGCCCTTCGGTTTCCGCACACCCGATGAGGTCATCAAGGACATGCGCCAGCAGCTGCCCGACTGCGAAGGCTATTCCAACTCGCGTGGCCTGTTCTCCGCGCGCAAGGCGATCATGCAGTATTCGCAGATCAAGGGCCTGCCCAATGTTCAGATGGAGCATATCTACACGGGCAACGGCGTGTCCGAGCTCATTCAGCTTTCGATGAACGCGCTGCTCGACAACGGCGACGAGATTCTGATCCCCAGCCCCGACTATCCGCTCTGGACGGCGTGCGCAACCCTTGCTGGTGGTCATCCCGTACATTATCTGTGTGATGAGCAGGCGGATTGGTATCCCGACCTGGAGGATATGGAGTCCAAGATCACGAGCGCGACCAAAGCCCTCGTCATCATCAACCCCAACAACCCCACGGGTTCTGTCTATCCGCGCGAGGTGCTCGAGGGCATCGTCGAGATTGCGCGCAGGCATCAGCTGATGATCTTTGCCGATGAGATCTACGACCGCCTGTGCATGGACGGCTACGAGCACGTCTCGATTGCCTCGCTCGCCCCCGATCTGCCCTGCGTTACCTTTAGCGGTCTGTCCAAGTCGCACATGATCGCGGGCTATCGTATTGGCTGGATGGTGCTTTCGGGCAACCAGCGCTGCATGAGCGACTTCATCATGGGCGTCAACATGCTCTCTAACATGCGCCTGTGCTCCAACGTGCCGGCCCAGTCGATCGTCCAGACGGCACTCGGTGGCCATCAGTCCGTCAACGACTACATCCGTCCCGGCGGCCGTGTCTACGAGCAGCGCAACTTTGTGTATGAGGCGCTCAACAAGATCGACGGCATCTCGGTGGTTAAGCCGCGTGCGGCGTTCTACATCTTCCCCAAGATGGATGTTAAAAAGTTCAACATCACCGATGACGAGCAGTTCGCCCTTGACCTGCTGCACGAGAAGAAGATCCTGATCACGCGCGGCGGCGGCTTCAACTGGGCTGAGCCCGACCACTTCCGCATCGTGTACCTGCCGCGCATGGAAGTGCTCAAAGAGTCGCTCGAAGACCTCGCCGACTTCTTTGACCATTACCGCCAGAGCTAGTGGGATAGAAGTTCCGCACTATGAAAAGCTCCCTGCAGTTGCTTTGCTGCAGGGAGCTTTCTTGAATCGGCGGAACTAAATAACGATCCCGTTGCAGTGGTCGATTTCGTGCTGGATGATCTCGGCGGTGTAGCCCGAGAAGTTTTTGATGCGGTGGACGAAGTTCTCGTCCAAATACTCAACCTTAATGCGGCGATAGCGGGTACAGGGACGCTCGCCGATCAGCGAGAGACATCCTTCGCTCGTCTGATAGGCATTGACCTGCTCAAGAATTTGAGGGTTGTACATCAGGAGTGTCCTGTTGCTGTCCTTTACGCAGATGATGCGTTTGCGCACGCCGATCATGTTGGCGGCGACGCCCACGCACTCGCGCTCATGCTCGTGGAGTGTATCCAGGAGGTCCTGCCCGGTCGCGGCATCGTCGGGTCCCGCGTCTTCGGAAGGCAGGCGCAAAAAGAACTCGGATTTCATGATGGGCTTAATCATGGCGGGCTCCTCATGTCTTATGCTTTCGTGGACTTTTAATAATAGCGCGGAAGGAAAGCTGCGCGTCCGCGTTACAATCTTTCAACGTTGGACCATGTTGCCAGATTCGTCGTGTACGGCGTCTGGCGTAAGTCTAGGGCTCATTATTCGCCCTGGGCTGTTCCTCTGGGGCGATGCGACTGTCGTTCCAAGAGGAAGGAAATGCATGGGGAGCAAATCTCAGCAACAAGTTCAAGTAGCGCCATCGGCCACTGCGGCGATTCTCGTCGTAATGTATATTGCAGCCTTTGTTGCCGCGTTTAACGAGAACATCATTAACGTGGCGTTGCACGACATTATGGCAGCCTTTTCGGTGAGTGCTACCACGGCGCAGTGGCTCGTCTCGGGCTACATGATTGTGACGTCGATCTTTACGGCCATCATGGCCTTCCTGTCCGGCCGTTTCTCGACGCGCAAGCTGCTGTTTTTCGCATGCGGATGTATGGTCGCCGGCGAAGTCCTGTGCCTGTTCGCTCCGTCATTTAGCGTTTTGCTGCCAAGCCGTATTTTGCAGGCTGCGGGATCGGGCATCTTGTTCCCGCTCATGATGAACGTGGTGCTGTCTTGCGCTCCGCGCGAGAAGCTCGGTCTGTATCTGAGCCTGGGCGGTGCCTGCATTACGCTAGGGCCGGCGTTTGGACCCGTAATCAGCGGTCTTATGTGCACGTTGTTCGGCTGGAGGGCGGTGTTTGTAGTGCCGCTGGTGGGCGGCATTGTGGTCGCTGCGGCGGGCGTTAAGCTTGTTCAGAATGTCGGAGAGCGCTCGAGCACCACGCTTGATATTCTGTCGGTTGTTTTGCTCGCTGCCGGCATTACGGCATTTGTGTATTCCGTAGGCGAGTTCTCGACCAATCTGATTGCCGGCATCGTGGCTCTTTTCGCCGCCATTGTGCTGCTCGGCCTGTTTGCGGCCCGTCAGCTCAAGCTCGAGCATCCGGTGCTTAACGTGCGTCCCATGGCGAGCGTTCGTTTTTGGCCCGCGTGCCTGCTTGTGGTGGTGTCGATGATGACGACGTTCTCGATGAGCGTTTTGTTGCCGCTCTATTTTGAGGGCGCATACGGCATGACCGCACTTATTGCGGGCTTGCTCATTTTGCCGGCGATTGCCTGCAACGCCGTGACCTCGATTGTGGGCGGACGCGTGATGGACGCCCGTGGCGCATGGCCGCTGCTGCCGGTCGGCTTTGCCCTGATTGCCGTGGGGCAGACTGCCATCTCGATGACGGCGGTAAGTATGAACATCGGCGTCGTCGTGGCGCTGACCGTTGTGGTGTATGCCGGAGTCGGTTTGGTGCTGAGCCCCTCGCAAACGGCCGGCTTGGAGACGCTACCCGCCGCTGAACATCCTCACGGAACGGCATTGCTTAACACGTGGAATATGATTGCCGCATCGTTTGGCCCGTCGCTGTTTATCGGTCTGCTCTCAAGTTCTGCTGCGACCGCCGGCGCCGCTGGCGCTGCGACAGACGTTGCCCAGGCGATTGGATTTGCAGCTGCCGTGCGTGTAGCGGCTGTAATTGCCGTGGTCGGGTTCGTGGCGTCGCTGGTGTACGCTCGTCGCGAGTCACACATGTCGCATTAATGTGTGCACATAGATTCTGCAGCTAGATTGGATGGCGACACCATAAACTAATGGACGTTTTGCCGAGAGGCATGAATGTTTAAAGCGCAAAGAGTGCGCGACGGGCCCCGCGAATGGGGCGATGATGCCCGAGAGGGCTAAGAAGGAGTCTCATGTCCGAGAACGAAGAGATCATGAACGAGACCGAGAACGAGACCATGGCTGCCGAGGTTGAGGCAGTCGAGACCGTGGAGACCGAAGCTGCCGAGGTTGAGGCTGCTGACGAGGTTTCCGCCGAGGAGGAGGCCGAGGTTGTCGAGGCCGCCGTTGATTACGATGACGAAGAGCTGATGGACAAGATGCAGAAGGCCGCCCGCCTGCTGCGTAGCCGTCGCTTTGCTATTTCCAAGGAGGAGGAGGCCAAGGCCGAGCGCATGGCGAACATCGAGCGCGCCATCAAGCTTCTTGACCTCAAGCCCAAGATGGAGCAGAAGGAAATGTCCGACCTGCTGGGCATGCGCCTCCGTGAGCTCGATGGCCTGATGGCCGAGGCCGAGGCTGCCGATCTGGTCGGCCGCATCGACGACGCCGAGGGCGATATGCGCAAGATTGTTGTCTTCGCCGCCGAGGATGCCGCTGAGGGCCTGGTCGAGCTTGCCAACAAGAAGGAGAAGCTCCTGCCCGAGCTTTCTTATGAGGAGGCCACCGAGCTGATGGCCGCTCTCGATAAGGTTATCGCTCCGCTCGTCGCCATGGGCCTGGACGAGGACCGCGGTCCTCGCGGCGGCCGTGACGACCGTGGCGGCCGTGGCGGCGACCGTGGCGGTCGCGGCGGCTTTGGCGATCGCGGTGGCCGGGGCGGTGACCGTGGCGGTCGCGGTGGCGATCGCGGCGGCCGTGGCGGCGTTGG
>DAWBYD010000127.1:0-1669 GCA_052278285.1 Collinsella sp.
CACGTCGCTTGCCAAGATTGTCCAGCTCGTCGAGGACGCCAACGCCACCAAGGCACCCATCGCCCGCATGGCCGACAAGGTCGCCGGCGTGTTCGTGCCCGTGGTGTTCATGATCTCGGTCGTGACCTTCGTGGTGTGGATGGCACTGCTCGGTAGCGTGAACGAGGCGCTCACCTCCGCCGTGGCCGTGTTGGTGATCAGCTGCCCGTGCGCGCTGGGCCTGGCCACGCCCGTCGCCATTATGGTCGGCACCGGCAAGGGCGCCGAGATGGGCATTCTGTTCAAGAGCGCCGAGGCGCTGGAGAATCTGCGCAGCGTGGGCACCGTGGTGCTCGATAAGACGGGCACGGTCACCCGCGGCAAGCCTACCGTAACCGATATCGTGGTAGCCACGCGCGCCGACGGCTCGCCCGCCATGAGCGAAAAGGCGCTGCTCAAGCTGGCCGCCGCGCTGGAGCGCGCGAGCGAGCACCCGCTGGCCGAGGCGATTATGGCCGAGTGCGAGACACGCGGGATCGTCGCGCGCATGGTCGAGGACTTTGCCGCCGTGCCCGGACGAGGCGTTACGGCGCGCGAAGGGCAAAACGCCATTGCCGCTGGTAACGTGCGCCTGATGAACGAGTTGGGCGTTACCGTGCCCGCGGGCCTTGCCGAGCAATTTGCCGCCGAAGGCAAGACGCCTCTGTTCTTTGCCAAGAACGGCGAGCTTGCCGGCACCGTCACCGTGGCTGACGAGGCCAAGGAGACGAGCGCCGGGGCCATCGCCGCACTGCGCTCGCTTGGCGGCGACGTGCGCATGCTCACCGGCGACAACCGCGTGACGGCCGGGGCCATCGCCCGCCGCGTGGGGCTGAGCAGCGAACAGGTCATCGCCGACGTCCTCCCCGCCGACAAGGAACGCCACGTGCGCGAGCTGCAGGATGCGGGCGGCAAGGTCGCCATGGTGGGCGACGGCATCAACGACTCCCCCGCCCTGGCGCGCGCCGACGTGGGCCTTGCCATCGGCACCGGCGCCGACATCGCCAAGGAGGGCGCCGACGTGGTACTCATGCGCAGCGACCTCATGGACGTCGCCCGCGCCATCGAGCTGTCGCGCGCCACGATCCGCAACATCAAGCAGGACCTGTTCTGGGCGCTGTTCTACAACGGCATCGGCATTCCGCTGGCGGCGGGCGTGTTCTTCCCCCTCACCGGTTGGCAACTCTCGCCGATGTTTGGCGCCGCGGCCATGAGCCTGTCGAGTGTCTGCGTCGTAAGCAATGCTCTGCGCCTGCGAACCTTTAAGCCTAAAGTGGCAAAATAGGCTCACCATTACGTCCATTTAGAACGGGTTTTCCAGGTGCCCGAGATCGACCTGAAAGAGGAGCGACGCGTACTTTGGTACGCGAGCGACGGCTTGAAGGTCAAGGTCGGGTGCCTGGGAAAGCCGACACAACAGAGAGGAATACCCATGCGTTACACAATCAAGACTACCGGCCTCATGTGCGGCCACTGCGACGCCACCGTCGAGACGGCGTTGCTCAACATAGCCGGCGTGACCGACGCCGACGCCGATCATGAGACTCAGACCGTACAGGTGGAGTGCGCCGACACCGTGCCCGCTGAGCAGCTCGCTGCCGCCGTCGAGGACGCCGGCGAGAAGTTCCACGCCCTATCCGTGCCCGCCGCG
>DAWBYD010000128.1:0-9081 GCA_052278285.1 Collinsella sp.
GGCCTAGTTGGTTAGGGCGCCAGATTGTGGCTCTGGAGGTCGAGGGTTCGACTCCCTTCACCCACCCCAGCGCGCGCAGTATCTTTGACATATGCACTTTGGACCGTTAGCTTAGTTGGTAGAGCAGGGGACTCTTAATCCCAAGGTCCAGGGTTCGACCCCCTGACGGCCCACCAAAGCAAGTTAAGACGGTCAACTTCGGTTGGCCGTCTTTTTTTGTTGACCTTTCATGGGGTCGAACCCGAAAGGGCGCGGAGCTGAGGAAATGCGTAAGCATTTACCAGCGCAGCGCGCAAGGCGCCCTGGCGCCGCAGCGGCCGCCTGCGCAGCAGGCTGACCCCCTGACGGCCCACCCAAAGATCGTTAAAGCGACTGGCTTAGCCTGGTCGTTTTTTTGTTAACCTCGCATGGGGTCGAACCCGAAAGGGCGCGGCCGCTTTCACAGATTGAGTCTACCCTGGGGATCGGTGAAACCGTCAGTACCCTCCTTGAGTTTCTTCTCGTCTGCCTTCACGCGACGCTCGAGCTTTTTTGTATCCTCGGCAGGCGGTAGGTTCTCGGGAACAATTCCGCGGTCGATGAGGCTGCCACGCACGCTCGTGTTGTTCTCGACGTGTTCTTGTTTGATCTGGTCCAGACCGTACAAGTCGTGTTCCTCGGCGTTGAAGGCCGTCATCGAGTTCGTGAGGTCCTTTGCTTTGATGAGAACATCGGCTAGCTTGTCCGCCAATGCAGCACTCTTGGACACACCAAGCTGCCGCTTCATGTCCGCCGTGCTTCTGCCGCCGAATAACGCCTCATCGCCCTTCGACTTGATGATCGCGAATCCTTTGGAGTCCACGCCTCGTTTGAACGCAATGCCCGAGAGCTGTTTCTCTGAATCGGATAGCGAGTGGCACGCCTGCAAGCGCTGAATCTCTGCGAAGCGCTGCTCTATGAGCTCCTGACGGCGTGTCTGCACGGCGAAGTACGCCTGTGCGAGTGCGATTTCGGGCTTGTTTGGGTCTCCGTTTTGGGCGATTAAATAGCATGCGTAGCGCGTCAGCTTGTAGTCTTTTACGGCTCGTTTGGCGATGCCGGCATCTACCATTTTGCTGGCCTCAGCAAAATGGGCGGCAACAGGCATTTTATTGGTGTCACACGATGCCATGGATCTCTTAACTGCAGTCTCAAAATTACGCCATTGGGTGTATCCGAGGGGTTCCATTAAATCGCGTGCGAGCCAATACTCAACGCCGTCTTCTACATGGGCGTAGCTGTCAAGTTCGACACGCCATTTCTCGATATCCCTGCTGTCCATATCTCTTCCTTTCTGTTCGTTTGTCTACGTGGACTATGTCGACTCCGTATTCAGAATGAGTATATTTGCCCGCGCGGACACGAATGGGCCCTGTGTCGCTTTGAGTTCACGGGACCCATTAATATCGAGAAGTTGTGTTCTGCTCTGGAGGGGTGCTCGGCTTAGTCCGCTCGATAGTGCGAACCCAGGCTTTCGGTCCGCTTGCGCATGGCTTTGACCATTTCCTGTGCTAGTTGAATCTGCGATTGCAGGCGGGCGAGGGCAGCGATTTCGCTGTCGTTGGCATGTGGCTTATTTAGAGCCGTGGCTTCGTCTTGCAGGCTTTCAAGCTGTTGCAGGGCCTCGGATAGGCCTGTTTCGGTCCTGTTGATCATGCAAAAGGTGCTCATCGTGTGCCTAAGGCTGTGTGTCAGGCGTTCGGCATCTGTTGCGGCAATGCCGTACTGGGGGAGGGTGATATCCGCCTTCAGGGCCGCCTCAGGCTCTTTCTGCGCTGCAAGGGCTGCCGATGCGCCCGCGATACGTCCGAATACGATGCCGTTGGCGCTTGACAAGCCACCAATGCGGTCGGCGCCGTGCATGCCGCCTGTCGCCTCGCCGCAAGCGTAGAGGCCCTCAACGCCCGTGTGCGCGGTCTTATCGATCTTGATGCCGCCGTTAGCGGCGTGGGCATACATCGCAACGCGCATCTCGTCGGTCGGCGCGATGCCGTGCTCGTCTTGCAGCCAGGTGGCAAAGGTCTGCACAAACTCTGGGACATCCTCGCGGGGGAAGTCGTAGTGGAGTGCCAGGCCTTCGACACCTGCCTGATCGATGACGAGATCGATAGCGCGGGAGGCCAAGCGTGACGTGAAGGGACCATATCCAGAGCGCTGCTCGAGCAGGTCGTCCAGCTTGTCGTCGGCAATATCTACCGGCTGGTCTACGTGCACGTAGCGCCAGGTTTTCTCATTGAAGACCAAGTTACGCCTGGGCTCGATGAAGCCGGGCATCATCTGCATGAACTCTATATTAGTAAGTGTTGCGCCGTGCGCCAGCGCGATGGCCTGCGAGGAACTGAGCACATCAGCCGACGTAAGGCTGCGCTCGAACAGGCCGCCTGTGCCACCGGCTGCGATGACCGTGGCCTTGGCAGCAAAGGGCACGATTCGATTTTCGGTAAGGTCGTAGAGTACGGTTCCGGTTATTCTGCCGTTCGTGTCCTCAACAAGGTCGATAAGCTCATGGCGGGGGAGCAGGCGAATGCCGAGCGACTCGATCCAGGTCGTCAGAGCGTCCTCAAGGGGCTTGCGGGTGAGGCCGCGCCACATGCGCGTCTTGTGGTCAAAGCAGGGGATAAATTGCTTTTGTTGAGCACTCTTGGCGCTTTGCGGACGCTGGAGCTCAACGCCCAGGTCTTGCTCGAGCCAGTCAATCGCTTGGGGAATGCCGTGGACGAACGCTTGGACGAGTTCGGGGTCGGCAACGCCGCCGCCGACGGCCAGGATGGTGTCGATGAGGTCCTGCTCGTCGTCTTCGTTAACGGGTCCGATAAGCCCTAGGCCCCAGGTTCCGGGGAAGAAGCTCGATCCACTCATAGTCTTGCCGGCGCTTGCCACAGTGACGGTTGCACCCGTGCGTGCCGCTTCGATGGCGGCGCAAAGGCCCGCAATGCCAGATCCAATTACCAGTACATCAGTCGATTCCATCGGATTCCTTTCTCGTCCGGCGCATTGTCGCACGGGTGATCGGCAATGGGGCCGCAAAGACTCGGCAAATCGGTAAAGGGCAAATATGGCAGGTGGGCGTCATGGACGCTCTGACGCTCCATCTCATCACATCTTGTATTTCGCCCCAACTGATATATCGGCATTAGCTACCCTGCGACAGCGCAAACAAAAAGAGCCGCTACCTGGGTGGGTAGCGGCTCCAAAGCTCAACTATATGAGCATCGCGCGGGCGCGATTAGGCCTTGAGGGCCTCCTCGACGGCGACAGCGCAGGCGACGGTGGCACCGACCATGGGGTTGTTGCCCATGCCGATGAGACCCATCATGTCAACGTGCGCAGGCACGGAGGAAGAACCGGCGAACTGGGCGTCGGAGTGCATACGGCCCATGGTGTCGGTCATGCCGTAAGAGGCAGGGCCGGCGCCCATGTTGTCCGGGTGCAGGGTACGACCAGTGCCGCCACCAGAAGCGACGGAGAAGTACTTCTTGCCAGCCTCGAGGCGCTCCTTCTTGTAGGTGCCAGCGACGGGGTGCTGGAAGCGCGTGGGGTTGGTGGAGTTACCGGTGATCGAGATGTCGACGTTCTCGTGCCACATGATGGCAACGCCCTCGCGGACGTCGTCGGCGCCGTAGCAGTTGACGGCGGCGCGGGGACCATCGGAGTAGGGGATGGTCTCGACGACCTTGAGCTCGCCCGTGAAGTAGTCGAACTGGGTCTTCACGTAGGTGAAGCCGTTGATGCGGGCGATGATCTGAGCAGCGTCCTTGCCCAGACCGTTGAGGATGACGCGCAGCGGCTTCTTGCGAGCCTTGTTGGCGTTTAGAGCCAGGCCGATAGCACCCTCAGCGGCAGCGAAGGACTCGTGACCGGCCAGGAAGGCGAAGCACTCGGTGTCGTCGGAGAGCAGCATAGCGCCCAGGTTGCCGTGGCCCAGACCGACCTTGCGGTCCTCGGCGACGGAGCCGGGAACGGTGAAGGCCTGGATGCCCTCGCCGATGATGGCGGCAGCCTCAGAAGCGGACTTGGCGCCACGCTTGACAGCGAGAGCGCAACCGAGGGTGTAGGCCCACTCGGCGTTCTGGAAGGCGATGGACTGGGTGTTGTTGACGATCTCACGCGGGTTGAAGCCCTTGTCGGTGCAGATCTGCAGAGCTTCCTCGAGGGAGGCGATGCCGTTGTCGGCGAGGCACTTGTTGATCTTGTCAGCGCGGCGCTCGTAACCTTCGAACGTAACAGTCATAGTTATTTCCCTCCCTTTCTACTCGTGAACCGGGAACACGCTGGCGACGGAGTGAGTCTCCTCGTCGGTGCGCGGGTCGATGTACTTGGCAGCGTTCTCCCACTGACCATAGTGGCCCATAGCGCCAGCGATGGCCTCCTCGGGGGTCTTGCCGGCCTTGACGGCGTCGGTGAACTTGCCGAGGTTCAGGAACTCGAATGCGATGATCTCGTTCTTGTCGTTGAGAGCCATGCGGGTGACGTAGCCCTGAGCGAGCTCGAGGTAACGAGCGCCCTTGGCCTTGGTGCCGAACATGGTGCCGACCTGAGAGCGAAGGCCCTTGCCGAGGTCGTCGAGGGAGGCGCCCACGGGCAGGCCGCCCTCGGAGAACGCGGTCTGGCTGCGGCCGTAAACGATCTGCAGGAAGATCTCGCGCATAGCAACGTTGATGGCGTCGCAGACGAGGTCGGTGTTGAGGGCCTCGAGGATGGTCTTACCGGGAAGGATCTCGGAAGCCATGGCGGCAGAGTGGGTCATACCCGAGCAGCCGATGGTCTCAACGAGGGCCTCCTCGATGATGCCGTCCTTGACGTTCAGCGTGAGCTTGCAGGCGCCCTGCTGAGGTGCGCACCAACCCACACCGTGCGTAAGACCGGAGATGTCGGAAATCTCCTTAGCCTGGACCCACTTGCCCTCCTCGGGGATGGGTGCGGGGCCGTGGTATGCACCCTTGGCAACGGGGCACATGTTCTCCACTTCCTGTGAGTACTGCATGCCTCTCCTCTCTATCGTGTTGGCGTCCCGTCTGGGGGCCGTGGCTGGCGATTGCCGGGCGACCCTTCGAAAGGGACATGACATGCAGCCCCTATAATACCGCGAAATGCACGGAATATTCGGCGAACGGCTCAGTTTTCGTAGCGAGATGCGCGGAACTTTCAATTGAAACGGTTTAACTCTATATTCTGTGGTCGTGCACTTCCGTAGAGGGGGTCCGTCTTGGGCAAGCTTTTGGTCAGCTTTTGTAAGCGTTGCAGGGGTTGACCTGTTGCAACGGTGCCGTTCGCCGCCTGTTTACTGCCTTTGGCCGCGCGAGCGAATTGTTTTGCGTGAATGTTTTGATGGCACGCTTCAATCGTGCTGTATTGGATGGCAAGCAGATCCCGGCGAAGGGAGCGCCATGCAGCGCGTTTGGAGAACGGTTACCGGCTTTTACCATGTCTGTGCCCGCGGTACGGGCAAGCAGCTCATCTTTGAGGGCGATGAAGACCGGTGGGAGTTCTTGGAGCTGATGCGTGAGTGCTGCCGCAAGGCGGGCGTGACGGTTATCGCCTGGTGCCTTATGGGCAATCACGTGCGTCTGGTGCTTGCAGATTACGAGGACGCGATGAGCGCGGCGATGCACCGGCTGCTTTTGACGTACGCGCGGCGGTTCAATAAACGCACGGGGCGCACAGGGCATCTGTTCCAGAACCGTTTTGACCGGCGCTCGCTCGATACCGACTGGCAGGTGATGGAGGCTATTCGCTCCGTTCACGCCGATCCGCAGGAGGCGGGCATCAGTCTCATTGAGCGTTATCCCTGGAGCAGCTTTCCGGAGCATTTGTGCGCTTACGACGGTGACGCGGCCGATGTCGCGAGGGGATTTTCTGATCCTTCTTGCGTGCTTGAGCTTTTTGGTTCTGCCGAGGGCTTTATTGCCTATTCGCTTTCGACGCCCGACGGCGGCGAACCGGCGCTGCGCGATATGAAAGAGACAGAGTGGGAACGCCACGCCTTTGCCGACAAGTTGGCGAAGAGCCTCGGGGCTCCGCTCCATGGGGTTAAAGACGCACCGCCTGCGCAGCGCGATACCGTTATTTTTGGATTGCACGATGCCGGTTTTACGGTGCGCCAGATTGAGCGGTATACCGGGATTGGCAAAAGTACCGTCTCTCGTATCGTGCGCGCTTATGCGCGGGTGAAGGCACAGACTGAGCTCTCGGAATAGAAAATGGCCGAACCACTCTTGTCAAGCGATTCGGCCAACAAAAATCTTAAGATTTGGGACAAGTACTACTGATTATTTCGCCCCTCGAGCATGCCGTCGAGGGTGCGCCAGGCGAGCTCGGCGCATTTGACGCGGGCGGGCATGTGCGAGATGTCCTGGAGCTGGGCGGCTTCGTCCAGGTCTTCCAGGTCCTCCTCGGAGAGCTTCTCGCCGCGGATCATGGCGAGGAAGAGCTCTGCCAGGCGGCGAGCTTCCTCGACGGTCTCGCCGGTGATGAGATCGGCCATGATGTCGGCACTGGCCTGGCTGATGGCGCAGCCGTGGCCGGTAAAGGAGGCCTCCTCGATCACGTTGTTCTCGACACGCAGCTGCAGAGTGAGCTCGTCTCCGCAGCTGGGGTTGATGCCGTCGTGCTCGTGCGTGGGAGCATCCATCTCGTACTTGTAGTCGGGGTGCGAGTTGTGCTCCATAAATGTGGTGGAGGTGTACAGATTACCCATTGAACGTGCTCCAAACGTGATGCAGGCCGGCGATGAACTTGTCAATGTCGGCCTTGTCGTTGTAGAAGGCCACGCTGGCGCGGCAGCAGGCAAGGTTCTCGACGCCCAGCCAGGTGAGCAGCGGCTGTGCACAGTGGTGACCGGCGCGGATGCAGACGCCGTCCATGTCCATGATGCTCGCGACGTCGTGCGGGTGGATGCCGCGGACGTTAAAGCTCACAACGCCGTGGTGGTTGTCCCAATAGATGGAGCCGATGATCTGGACAAAGTCGAGCTGCATGAGCTCGCCCATCAGGTAGTGGACGAGTGCCTGCTCGCGTGCCTGGATGTTCTCGTAACCCACCGTGTTGACCAGGTAGTCGAGTGCCGCACCCGTGGCGAAGATGCCGGCGGCGTCCTGTGTGCCGGCCTCGAATTTCTCGGGAACGGGCGCCCAGACGGCGTCCTGCTCGGTAACAGAGTCGATCATCTCGCCGCCGGTGAGCATGGGCGGCATGGCGTTGAGCAGGTCCATCTTGCCCCACAGCACGCCGATGCCCATGGGGCCCATAGCCTTGTGTGCGCTAAAGGCAAAGAAGTCGGCGCCCAGGTCGGCCACATCGACCGGCATGTGCGGCAGCGACTGCGCACCGTCGACGACCAGGTAGCCGCCATACTTGTGCACGAGCTTGCCGAGGTTCTTGACTGGGTTCTCGACTCCCAACACGTTGGAGACCTGACCCACGGCCAGAATCTTGGTCTTGGGACCAACCTTGGCAAGAACCTCCTCGGTGGTGAGCTGACCGGTCTTGGTGGGGTAGAGGTAGACGAGCTTGGCGCCGGTCTCGCGGCAGACCTGCTGCCACGGAATCAGGTTGGAGTGGTGCTCCATGATGGTGATGACGACCTCGTCGCCCGGCTCGAGGACTGTGGGTGCAAAGCTCTTGGCGACCAGGTTGAGCGACTCGCTCGTGTTGCGGGTGAAGACGACCTCGTTGGCCTGGGCAGCGCCGATGAGGTCGGCGATCTGCTGGCGCACCTTCGCGATAGCCTCAGTGGCCTCGACGGACAGCGAGTACAGGCCGCGCAGAGGGTTGGCGTTCATGCGCTGGTAGAAGTCGCGCTCGGCGTCGAGCACACAGGCAGGACGCTGCGCGGTAGCGGCACTATCGAGGAAGGCGATCTCGGGGTGCTGCTGGAACAGCGGGAACTGCGCCTTGTAGGGATTAGTCTCGATGTCGACGGTAGGCCAGCCGCGCGAGGCCTCGTCGCTGGCGTCGAGCTCCATAGGCTCCGGTGCGGTACAGGTGTCGCATTTAACGTGCTCGGTGTCGATCATGCGAGCTCCTCTTCAAAGTTGTCGATCAGGTTGTTGCCCAGGCGGACGACGGCGGCGCGGGTGCGCTCGTCGGTGGCGGAAAGTGCGGCGTCCTCCAGCTTGGCGCGGACGAACAGGTCCTCGGCGGCGTTTTGGTCAAGGCCGCGGCAGGCGAGGTAGAACAGTTGCTCGTCGCGGACGTGGCCGATGGTGGCTCCGTGGTTGCCGGCGACGTCGTCCTCGTCGCAGAGAATGACGGGAACGGTCTTGTTGTCGACGCCCTTGTTGGCCAAAAGCACCGTCTCGCGCTCGGTGCCGGTTGCACCCTTGCAACCGTGCACGAGGTCGATGGTGCCGCGGTAGCCCTTCTTGGACGTGACGGTCGGCACGCCGTTGGCGTCGATCTCGCACTCGGTCTTGCGACCGCGGTGGCGCAGCTCGTAGTTAAAGTCGCGCACCTGCTCTCGGGCGCCCAGGTAGTCAGTATCGATGGTGACCTTGGCGGTATCGCCCAGCAGGTCGCCGGCAAGGCCGGTGGCGCTGGCGCCGGCACCCAGGACGGTGTGCTGCACGTTGACGCGCGCGCCCTCGTCCAGGAACAGGCCGGTGTCGTCGAGCGCGATCCAGCTATCGTCGAGCGTCTGCGTGCAGGTCACGTTGACGGTGGCGTACTCGTGGGCGCACACGCGCAGCACGGATCCCACGACGCCCTCGCCGGCAACGGGGGAGTCCAGGGCGATCTGCAGGTCGAGCGTCGACTGGGGACGGACGACGACGTCGATGGCGGCGATGGCCGCGGCGGCATCGACACCGCTCACACGCACGGTAACCGTGGCGTGCTTGTATGCGGGCACATCGATGACGACGCGCTTGGTGGCGTGGTCGGCCAGGTAGGTGTAGGCAGCCTCGCCCATGCCAGTCTCGAAGGCCTCAGCGGGGGAGAGCTCCTCCTCCAGCTTAATGGCACCGGCCTGGTAGACGGAGGTGGCGGGCACGTCGAGCTCGGTCTCGGGCGGGAGGCGGGCGCGGGCGGCGGCAGCGCCGGGCGCGGAGGCGCGGCGCTCGGGGA
>DAWBYD010000129.1:0-5339 GCA_052278285.1 Collinsella sp.
ACGACAACTTCGCCACCATCATCGGTGCCTGCGAAGAGGGCCGTCGCATCTACGACAACATCCGCAAGGTCATCCAGTTCCTGCTTTCGGCCAACCTTGCCGAGGTCTTCTCGGTGTTTATCGCCACGCTCATCGGCTTTACCATCTTCCAGCCGGTGCAGCTGCTGTGGGTGAACCTGGTCACCGACTGTTTCCCCGCGCTCGCGCTGGGCATGGAGGACGCCGAGGGCGACATTATGAAGCGCAAGCCGCGCAACGCCAAGGACGGTGTCTTTGCCGGCAATATGGGTCTGGACTGCGTGGTCCAGGGTCTGATCATCACCGTGCTGGTGCTGGCGAGCTTCTTTGTGGGCGTGTACTTTGACATGGGCTACATCCACATCGCCGATATGATCGCCGGCAATGCCGACGAGGAAGGTGTGATGATGGCGTTCATCACGCTCAACATGGTCGAGATTTTCCACTGCTTCAATATGCGCAGCCGTCGTGCGTCGCTGTTCACCATGAAGAAGCAGAACAAGTGGCTGTGGGCTTCCGCTGCGCTGGCGCTGGTGCTGACGGTAATCGTAACCGTGCAGCCGACGCTTGCCGAGATGTTCTTTGGCCCCGTGACGCTTGAGCTCAAGGGCGTTGTCGCCGCCCTGGGCCTTGCCTTCCTGATCATTCCGCTGATGGAGATCTACAAGGCGATCATGCGCGCTGTGGAGAAAGAGTAGCGTACTCGTCCGGGCCCGCCCCACGCCCTTTCTCCCTCACTGGTCCTCGCGCTTCGCGCTGCGGGATCGTTCGGGAGAAAGGGCTTCCGGGGCGGGCCCTGCGGTATCCTTGTTGGCTTTTCTCCCGTGCGGATGAAAAGGGCTGAGGGAAAGTTTGTGAGCTGGTCGGGCTTTGCCCGGCCAGCTCTTTTTGATTTAAAATACCTGCTCAGTTGTGATTTTGGCTGCTGGGAGGCGTTTGTGGCTAAGGCTAAGGCTAAAGCGAAGAAAAAGACGACGGGGGCGCGGGCTAAGCGCGATCGTCGTCGGAAGCTTGCGACCGAGGCCCCCGCGTCTGCCGAGGAGTTGTTGGCGAGCGTACCGGGGCTCGATGCGCTGCAGGATGTCCCGGCGTTTGATGATCTGCCGGTCGATGAAGCCCAGCAGACTGCCTTTGATGATTTCTGCGCACATGCCGAGGAGCCCGAGCAGATGCGGCTGGGTGCCGTTATTCGCCTGGATCGCGGGTTTCCGCTGGTGGCGACTGCCGACGATACCTTCCGCGCCGAGCATGCCGTGGGGTTTGCCAAGTCGCGCGGCGAGGACGAGGTCCTGCTGCCTGCCGTGGGCGACCGTGTGGCGGTGCGCCGCGCTCCCGGGCACGATATGGGCGTGATTGAGTGCGTGCTGCCGCGCCGTACGAGCTTTGAGCGTTGGCGCGGCCGTGCCCGTGGAGAGCGCCAGGTGCTCTGCTCCAACGTGGATAGCGTGCTAATCGTGCAGGCGCTCGGTGCCGGTGAGGTGCTGCTCGACCGCGTGGCGCGCTCGCTGGTGTTGGCGCTTGACTGCGATGCCGAGCCGGTGGTGGTGCTTACCAAAGCTGACCGCTGCGATGCCGAGGAGCTCGAGCGCGATCTGGACCGCGTGCGCCGCCTGGTGGGTCCGGACGTGCGCGTGATCGTGACGTCCTCTGCCGAGGGCCGCGGCCTGGACGAGGTCCGTGCCTGCGTGCCTGCCGGGAGCTGCGCCATGATTCTGGGCGAGTCGGGTGCCGGCAAGTCGACGCTGCTCAATGCACTGCTGGGCCACGATACGTTGGCGACCGGCGGTGTGCGCGAACGCGACGACCAGGGCCGTCACACTACCGTCGCGCGCGTGATGGTGGCGCTGCCGGGCGACGCCGGCGTGATCGCCGATGCCCCGGGCCTGCGCAGTCTACCGCTCGTGGGTCACGAGCGGGGTCTGGCGCGCGCCTTCCCCGAGATTGTCGAGGCATCGCGCGCGTGCCGGTTTGGCGATTGCACACATACCCATGAGCCGGGCTGCGCCGTTCGCGAGGCCGAGGACGCCGGGCAGATCGACAGCCTGCGGCTGGAAACGTTCCAAAACCTGGCGTCATCCATGCGCGTGAGCGCTCAAATACTCGATCCCGATGTTCATCTGTAATTGATTTTTCCTATGACAGCCGTCTCCCAACTGTTCGGGAGACGGCTTTTTTGCTGCGGAAAAGCCTCGAAACATGCAGTTTGCTGACGTGCTGACCAAAACCTTGCCATGAGCTTGACGGGCTGGTCAGCTTTTGGTCGGCGATTGGTTTGACATCGAAAACCAAGATCGCGATTGCGCCGCTTTGCACTCTGACCGCCCAGACAATGGTGGTACGGGCATTCGCCCGGCACTGCCATGAGAGGAGCGGCCGTGAACAAGAGCAAGCGCATCGCCATCAGTCTGGTCGCGGGCGTGCTCGCTGCTCTGCTCTGCATGGTTTACGGCTCGTCGATCCGCTCGCAAGCCGAACAGGTCCAGGCTGAGCCCTTGGCCAAGTACGGTGGCGATCGCGTCGAGGTATGCGTCGCGGCGCGCGATATCGATGTGGGCGAGACCCTCGATGAGACCAATGTCATAACCCAGGAATGGCTGACGAGCCTGCTGCCGCGTGACGCGGCGACCGAGCTGCGCCAGGTGCGCGGCGACGTGACGACTTCGCGTATTCCCAAAAACGCCGTGATCTGCAATGTCTACACCAAGGCCGAGAGCCACAAGCTCGAGGTGCCTAAGGGCAAGGTCGCCGTTTCGGTGGCGGTCGATGCCGAGCACTCGGTCGGCGGTGCCACGGGCGTGGGCAGCTATGTGGACGTGTACGTGCAAAAAGATGGCGTAACCGATCGACTGTGCGGCGCGCACGTGATCGATACCAGTGAGAATTCCGGTGCCACGCGCGAGGGCAAGATCGAATGGGTGACGCTGGCGGCTGACCCCGAAGACGTCAAGGAACTGCTGGGAGCCTCGGGCAAGGGAACGGTCAGCTTGACGATTCCCGCCACGGCGCGCGGCAAAAAGAGCGGAGGCGACGAGTGATGAAGGCGATCTGGCTTGCGTGCTGCGCGTGCGGCGATTACGGGCTGTTGCAGCAGGAAGTCGAGGGCCGTGATGCGGGTGCACAGGTGCTTCGCGTGGGTGACCTGGACGGGCTGGTTTCCATGGCGCGGGCGTTTCCGTCGCGCCGCGGGGCTGCCATCATCGCGGCGTCTCTGTTTGATATCGAAGATGTGCGCAAGACTGTTGCGCGCCTGACGGCCGAAGGCCGCGTGAGTCGCGTGGTCGTGTTGATAGAAGCGCTCGATCCGTCGGATATCGAGGGACTGTTTCGCGCGGGGGCGACCGAGGTCATCGCTGCGCACAGTATATGCGGCAACGGGCGCGCGGGCGAGGGAGCGGTTGATTCCGATCGGCGCATGACGATTGAGCCCGATGCTTTTGTTGATAGGGAACCCGGGGCGCCTCGCGCTACAAGAGGCCCGCGTGTTGATGATTATGGAAAAGCGGAAGCCGAGCATGGTCGGCGCCCCCGGAACCCCCTTGTATACGATGACGCTGGAGGGCCGGCACAGCATGCTGGCGACTCCCCGGCTGTAGATATGGGATACGTGCACGGCGTGAATCTGGCGGATGAACTCGACGAAGTTGAGGGCTTTGCCGGGTGCGGCGAGTTGTCGCTGATGCAGCATGAGCAGATTGCACAGAACGAGCCTGCCTTGCAGACCGAACAAGCTGCCATGCCGGCTTGGACGCAGCGTGTGGTTGCGGCGGTGGAGACTGGGACGCTGTCGCCGACGCCCGCCCCGCCGCCTCCGATGCCGCCGGCAGACGCTGCCGCTCCGCAGCATCGAGCTCCGGTCATCTGCGCCATTTCGGGTTCGGGCGGTTGCGGCAAGTCGACGATCGTTGCCACCATGGCACACACATCGTCGCTGTTGGGCTTGCGTGCCGCCGTGCTCGACCTGGACCTGATGTTTGGAAACCTTTACGACTTGTTAGGCGTCGATGCTCCGCGCGATATGGCGGCACTTATCGAGCCGGCGGCGGCGGGCGCGCTCACCGAGCCGGATATCGTAGCCACATCGATGCGCGTGGCGCCAGGCGTTACGCTCTGGGGTCCCGTTGCGGCGCCCGAGCAAGCCGAGCTCATGGCACGTCCGGTGGAGCTACTGCTTGATGTTTTGCGTCGCGAATCCGACGTAGTCTTTATCGATACCTCGGTCTTTTGGGGCGACGCCGTGGCGGCTGCGGTGGCGGCGAGCGACCGCTGCCTGATCGTTGGCGATGTTGCGGTGTCGTCCGCGACATCGGCGTCGCGCGTCATTGAACTGGCAAGTCGAGTAGGTGTGCCGCGCACGCGCATGAGCGCCGTGTTCAACCGGTTCGGTGCGCGCGGGGCAGACGAGGACGTCGCCATGCGCTTTGAGATTGCCTGTGCGTTGAGCTCCAAGATTCGTATCGCCGATGGCGGGCAGGATCTCGCCGCGCTCATGGCGTTTGGGCGCGCTGATGAGGCAGTGGGGCAGACCAGCGCTTTTGCGACCAGCGTGCGCGAGGCCACGCGCGAGATGCTCGTGGAACTGGGGTGCGCCGTCGGCCCTTGGAGCGATATGGTCGCCGACCGTGCAACGCGCACCGAACGCCCGCGTATCCGCCTTCCCTGGTCGCGCGAGGGTGATCAGCGATGAGCCTGCAAACGAGGATTAAGGCTGCCGGCGCTGCAGCGGCGGCAGCTCCTGTAGATGCGGGGCGTCGCCGCGCGGTGAAACGACGCACTAAGCGCGCCGTGATGGACCGCATGGGTTACGACGAAGTGGCGCGTATCAGCGCCTATATCGACCCGGTACTTGCCCGCTCGGAATTGCGTCCCGCGGTGGAGGCGGCGCTCAATGTTGAGGAGCCGACCGATCTCGCGACGCCCGAGCGCGAGACCATCATCGACGAGATTTTGGATGACGTGGTGGGCTTGGGGCCGTTGCAGCCGCTCATCGAGGACGACACCGTTACCGAGATCATGATCAACGGCTGCCGCTCGGCCTTCTTTGAACGCGGCGGCGTCTTGTACCCCATCGAGCATGCGTTTGAGGATGATGAGCAGATCCGTGTGCTTATCGACCGCATCATCTCGCCACTTGGCCGCCGTATCGACGAGCGCAGCCCCATCGTCAACGCCCGCCTCAAAACGGGCTATCGCGTCAACGCGGTGATTCCGCCTGTGGCGATTGACGGACCGATTCTCACCATCCGAAAGTTCTCGGACCGCATCTGCTCGCTGGACGAGCTTGTGGGGCTGGGGTCGCTGCCGCTTTGGTATGCGCAGCTGCT
>DAWBYD010000130.1:0-4799 GCA_052278285.1 Collinsella sp.
ATCATAATCGGCAAACGAGATGCTCAGCATGCGCGCGACCTGGTTGGAAGTCCCAACTCCATAGAAGTGCTCCAGCGCCACAAGCCCCACGTGCGTCACAAAGGTCTCGACCACATGCGGCGACTCCTCAAAACACCATTGTGTCAACGGACCCTCACTCGTCTGTCGAACCACCAGGCCACCCATGCCAGACGGCTCACACGTTACAAGCAGGTACTCCCCACCCTCGTCGCTCTCAAACAAAACCACCCGATCATCAAACAGCTCCATCGCGTCCCCTTTCTCTCGCTCTTATTTAGCAAAAGCATAACAGGTAGATAGCTGTATACAGAACAGTTGTTCGTGTGTTTTCTATTGAGCTGTCCGCACGGCATGATATGGACCTGCGCACGAAATAGGGCGCCCCCGAAGGAGCGCCCTTGCATATCCCCTATGCAGCCAAGTTACGCGACCGGCTCGATCTTCTCGAGACCGCCCATGTAAGGACGCAGAACCTCGGGGATCGTGATGGTGCCGTCGGCGTTCTGGTAGTTCTCCAGAATGGCAGCCATGGTGCGGCCGGCCGGCAGGCCGGAACCGTTGAGCGTGTGCAGGTAGCGCGAACCCTTGAAGTTCTCGGGGTCGCGATACTTGATGTTGGCGCGGCGAGCCTGGAAGTCACCGCAGTTGGAGCAGGAGCTAATCTCCTTGTAGGCGTTGTAGCTCGGCAGCCAGACCTCAACGTCGTAGGTCTGACGGGCAGAGAAGCCCAAGTCGCCGGTGCACAGGCTAATCACGCGATACGGAAGGCCCAGCTGCTGCAGCAGGTACTCGGCCTCGGCGGTCATGCTCTCGAGCTCATCGTCGGACTCCTCCGGCTTAGCGAACTTGACCATCTCGACCTTGTCGAACTCGTGCTGACGGATGATGCCGCGGGTGTCGCGACCGGCGGAACCGGCCTCCTCGCGGAAGCAGGGGGTGAAGGCGGTGTAGCGACGCGGCAGAGTGTCGGCATCGAGGACCTCGCCGGCGTGCAGGTTGGTAAGCACAACCTCGGCGGTGGGGATCAGGAAGTTGTCGCCCGAGACGTGATAGGCGTCGTCCTCGAACTTGGGCAGCTGACCCGTGCCAAACATGGTCTGACGCTTGACGACGATGGGCGGCCACCACTCCTTAAAACCACGGCTGGTGTGCGTATCGAGGAAGAAGTTGATGAGGGCGCGCTCCAGGCGGGCGCCGGCGCCACCGAGAACGGTAAAGCGGCTGCCGGAGAGCTTGTTGCCACGCTCGAAGTCGAGGATGTCCAGATCGGTGCCCAGATCCCAGTGCGGCTTAAAGTCGAAGTCGAACTCGCGCGGGGTGCCCCAACGACGGCGCTCAATGTTCTCGTCCTCGTCCTTGCCGTACGGCGTGGCCTCGCAAGGAATGTTGGGCAGGTGAGCCATGAAGTCGTACTGCTCCTGCTCGAGAGCAGTACGGCGCTCGGCCAGGCCGTCAATCTTCTCGTTGACGGCGCGCACGGCCTCCTTGGCGGCCTCGGCCTCGTCCTTCTTGCCCTCCTTCATCAGGGCGCCGATCTTCTTGGACTCGGCATTGCGCGTAGCCTGGAGCTCCTCGACCTCGGTGATGACGGCACGGCGCTCGTCGTCGAGCTCAAAGAACTTCTCGCGATCCCAAGACGTCTGGCGGTTAGCCATGGCGACATCGATGGCATCGGGGTTCTCGCGAACAAACTTGATATCAAGCATTAGATCCTCCGGCGATATACATTCCATTTAGGTTGCAACCTTGTACATGTATGGGCAAGTATATACTTATGAGCGTTTACGACCCAACTCAACTACGCAAGAAGGCACCCAATGGACGCAGTTTTTTCCTTTTTGTTTGGCACCCGCACCGGTTTTGCCATCCTTTTCGCCGGCGGCATCCTGTTATTTGCGATTCTTGCCTTTGTAATGGAGAAGCGTACCCATAAGATGTACGTCGACCGCGGACCCAAGTCCGAGGATGAGGAAGACAGCTTCTGGGACTAACCTGCCAAAAAGGGACAGGTTTATTATGGTCTGTTTTATCTGGGCAAACGCAAGCGCCCCGCAACTGGAATTGAGCCAGTTGCGGGGCGCTTTTCGCTAAAAGGACAAAACCGCAGAAAATACCTGCCAAAAATAAACCCGTCTTTTTTTTGGTCGGTTTTACTGGAGAGTTGCGTCGATTGCCTTGACCAGGGCGCTGCGCATGCCGGCGTCCTCGAGCGCAACGACGCCCTTGATGGTGGCACCACCGGGCGAGCATACGGCATCCTTCATCGCCGCAGGATGCTGACCAGTTGAAAGCTGCAACTTTGCCGTACCTAGCACCATCTGGCTCACAATGCGATAGGCCTCGGCACGCGGGATACCGTGCTTGACCGCCGCATCGCCCAGGGCCTCGATTGCCATGGCGACAAATGCCGGAGCGCAACCACCCACCGTGCCGCCCACAAACAGCAGGCTCGTATCGAGCTCGACCACCGCACCGAGTTTGCCAAGCAGATCAAGCACCACGGCGCTCTGCTCATCACTAAGCGTGGAAGCCTTCTCGCAAGCGATGACGCCCTCGCCCACCGAAACCGGTGTGTTGGGCACCGTCGAGATATGCGCGACGCCCGGCAGGACCTGCTCCCACTTGGCACTGTCCCAGGTCCAGGCAACCGACAGAACGACCTTTTTGGCAAGAGCATCCTTGAGCGGGGCGAATACCTTCTCGATCATGTACGGTTTGACCGCAGCGACCACGATATCGGATGCGGAGACAACCTCGGCGGCATCGTGGCAGGCGACCATGCCGCGCGCCTCGCAGCGCTCAACCAGTGCGTCGTAGCGACCCGCGCAGGCGCACATGTCGCTCGCAGCTACACCGGCAGCGATCCAGCCATCGGCCATAGCGCTCGCCATATTGCCAAAACCGACAAATCCAATCTTCATATCTCATAGTCCTTTCAGACACATTCCTCAAAACGAAAGGTATTGTCCCACGCCATTGTTTCGTATTGCCGACCTATTTGTGATACGGCTCGCCACGGCTGATCTTGCAGGCACGGTAAATCTGCTCTAGCAGCACCACACGCGCCAGGTTATGCGGCAAGGTAATGCGTCCAAAGCTGAGCATCTCGTCGGCGCGGGCGCGCACCTCATCACTCACGCCGTCCGAACCGCCGATTACAAAGGCAATGTCGCTGCTGCCTCGCAGCATAAGATCGTCGAGCCGCGCCGAGAGCTCCTCACTCGAACGCTCCTTGCCCTCGATAGCCAGCAGGATCACATGCGCCCGAGACGGCAATGCAGCAAGAATTGCCGCCCCCTCCTTGTCGCGCGCGGCATCCACGCCGCCCGCCTTAGCCGGGTCGATATCGGCCACCTCGCGGATATCCACCTTGGCATAGGCACCTAAGCGCTTGGTGTACTCAGCGCACGCGTCCTTCCAAAAGCGCTCCTTGAGCTTACCGACGCAAACGACGGTGTATTTCACGCGCGCCTACTCCTTCGAACCGTTTTGAACTTTGCCGGCGGTCAGCATCTGCTCGAACATCGAGGCCGACTGCGAGAAATCGCTCGGCAGTACGACCGTCGAAGTTTTACCCGTGCGAGCGAACTCCGTCATCATCTCGGACCACTGCGTAAACATGAACAGCTGGTTGGCCTCGTCGTTGCCGACGCCCGTCTCCTGGATGATCTCGAGTGAATCTTTGATGCCCAGCGCGATGGCCTTGCGCTGGTTGGCGATGCCCTCGCCCGCCTTTTCCATAGCCTCGGCCTCGGCGGTCGCCTCGGTGACGCGCTTGATACGGTCTGCCTCGGCGAGCTCCTGTGCCGCAGCGCGCTTGCGCTGGGCGGCGTTGATGTCGTTCATGGAGTTCTCGACCTCGGTCGGCAGTGCGATTTTGGTGATGAGCGTCGACACGAGGGTGAAGCCGTAGGCGGCCATCTGCTCGGAAACGGTAGCGTTGACATCCTTGGCGATGTCATCCTTCTTGGCAAAGACCTCATCGAGTGTGTAGACGGGGATCGAAGAGCGCAGGGCGTCGGTGATGAAGTCACGCATCTGGTCGACGGGCTCCTGCAGCATGTAGTAGCTCTTGTAGATACCCGAATCTGCCGGGCCGGCGCCCATGTCATAGCTCACGTGGTACTGAGCAGAGACCTCAAGGCCGATGGTCACGTTGTCCTGGGTCTTAACGTCGATGCCAAAACCGTTTTTCATGGTGCGCAGACTCACCGTGGCGGCCTTGCGGTCGATCACGGGCACCTTCATGTGGAAGCCCGCGTTGACGATGCGGTTAAACTTGCCCAGACGCTCGATGATCACGGCATGCTGTTGTTCAACGACATAGCAGGCGTTGGGAAGCAGTAACAACAAAATGATGATGGGAATCAAAAGGCTGGTAAGGGCGGCGATGATACCGGACAACAGCATGGTCTCTCCTCTGATAGGCATACGTTGGCACTAGGATACCCGCACAAGGAGATCGTACACAACAAAAAAGCTCCCATTGCTGGGAGCTCTTTCATTCAATGGTGCGGGCGAAAGGACGTCCGCGTATCCGCTTCGCGGATACGCACCGGCTTCGGCCGCCTGCCGGCGTCCTCGCCAGCTCGCTAAAAACGCTCCGCGTTTTCTTTACGCTCGCTCCTTTACAGGTTCAAGTCCCTGTGATGGGCCCATAACAAAAAAGCTCCCATTGCTGGGAGCTCTTTCATTTAATGGTGCGGGCGAAAGGACTTGAACCTTCATGGGGTTGCCCCCATACGGACCTGAACCGTACGCGTCTGCCAATTCCGCCA
>DAWBYD010000131.1:0-1570 GCA_052278285.1 Collinsella sp.
GATGTGTATAAGAGACAGGTCCTCCCCCGTGCCCGTCTCCATGATGCGCCCGGCCTCCACCACCGCGATGCGGTCGCAGAAGCGCAGCGCCTCGTCGATGTCGTGGCTCACGTAGAGCACGGTGCGGTTACAGACGTCGAAAAGGTCGAGCATGTTCTGCTCGAGTGCGCTCTTAAGATAGGAATCGAGCGCGCTCATGGGCTCGTCGAACATAAAGATGCCCGGATGCGCCGCCACCATACGGGCAAGCGCCACGCGTTGCTGCTGCCCGCCCGAGAGTCGCGCGGGATAGCGGTCGGCAAAATCGGCCAGACCGAAGATACCCAGGTAGCGCTCAGCAAGTTGCCTACGCGCGACGGCGTCGCCCGCACCCTTTACACCGGCGCATACGTTATCGGCCACCGTCATGTTAGGAAACAGCTGATAGTTTTGGAACAGCAGGGCGCATTTGCGCGCCTGTGGCGACAGGTTGATGCCCGCCGCCGAGTCAAAAAAGGTCACGCCGTTGACGACGATCTTGCCCTCGTCGGGCGTCTCCACACCGGCAATGCAGCGAAGTGTGCAGCTCTTGCCGCAACCCGAGGCACCGAGCAACGCCACGCGCTCCTCGCCGGCCTCAAGCTGCATGTCGAGCATAAACCCGGGATAGTGCTTTTTTATATCCAGAACGAGCGACATGGCCTATCGACCTCCCTTTGCGACCGTGTCATCGCGCATAAGCTCGGCCAACGCCTCGCGATCGATGCGCAGCGCATCGCCGCCGACTGGGTCGAGCGAATCGCCCTGTCCGGCGAGATCTTTGGCCTGCTTGCGCTCCGCGCGGGAAAGGCCCCGCTCGCGATACTTTTGCGAGTGCGCCGTGTACATGTTGATAAACAGGATGACCAAGAAGCTAAAGGCGATCACGACGACAACCCAAAAGAGAGCCACCGACGTGTTGCCGCCCATCCACTCAAAGTAGATGGCGATGGGGATGGTCTGGGTAATGCCGGCATAGTTGCCCGCAAAGAACAGGGTGCAGCCAAACTCGCCCATGGCACGCGCGAAGGCGAGCACCGTGCCGGCGGCGATGGAGGGCCAGCCGAGCGGCATCATGAGCTTGGCAAAGATGCGACGTTCGGACCATCCCAAGGTTCGCGCGGCGTCGAGCATCTGCGTGTCGAGGCTCTCGAAGGCTCCGAGCGCCGTACGGTAGACCAGGGGAAACGACACCACCACGGCAGATATCACCGCCGCGGGCCACGTAAAGACGATCGAGACGCCGTGAGCGATGAGCCACTGGCCCACCCCGGTCGAGCGGCCAAACAGCATGAGGAGCAGAAAGCCGCAAACCGTTGGCGGCAGCACCATAGGAATCGTAAAGACCGAATCGAGCAGGCCCTTGATGCGACTCGAGGTACCCATGGTCTTCCACGCGGCGAACAGGCCCAGCGCAAAGGAAATCAGCAGGGCAAGACCGCTCGTTTTAATGGACACCCAAAACGGGCGATAGTCGCTGTCGCCCAAAAAGGAAGCCAGGGAGGTCAAGGGCCTCTGCTAATCCAGCCGCACGACAGCCAACGCTTCTACC
>DAWBYD010000132.1:0-2179 GCA_052278285.1 Collinsella sp.
GGGGTGGTCTGCCTGCCGTGCTCGAACAGTTTTCGGTCGGAACGATTGCCGTGGCGGCGGATGCGCTGGATGATGCTCCTGCCGAGGTATTGAACCGACCTGGCGTGGAGTATCGGCAGGTGTGCCGTGGGGATACGGTCGACATCGGCTCTTTTTGCGCCCGCGTGGTGTGGCCATTCGAGTCCGTGGATGGCGAGGGAAATGAGGACTCACTTGTCCTGTTGCTCTCTTATGTTCAGGAAGGCAAGGGCCTGCGCATACTCCTCACCGGTGATGCCGAGCTTGACCAAGAACGGGAATTCGTGCAGGAAGTGGGGGATATCGATGTCCTTAAACTTGGGCATCACGGCTCTAAGGTTTCAGTTGATGGTGAGTTGCTGGACGTCCTGAAGCCCGAGCTTTCCCTCGCGAGCGCGGGCGAGGGGAATCGATACGGCCATCCGTCCGATGCCTGCATCGATGCCGTTAAGGAAGTGGGCGGCGTGTTCGCGTGCACCATCGAACACGGAGACATTACCGTCACGCCGACTGCGAATGGCTTTGCGATGCGATGCCAGCGACCGTGACGACGTCGTTGGCGTGTGGTGGGCCCCTGGGCTAGAATGGCACGGAACGAATACGAAGGCCTGCGGGAGGGGAGCGCAATGTCCGAAACCGGTCTGCTGCCGGCATATCTGATTGTCGGTACCGACGGAGTCAAGCGCGGTCACGCCGTCTCGCGTATGAAAGCGCGTCTGGAAAAGTCGGGTATGGTTGAGTTCAACCTCGACGAGCGCGACATGACCAAGGACCCCGATATCGAGTCCATTATCGGATCGCTTAACACCTTTCCGATGGGCAGCGAGTTTCGCCTGGTAATCCTTGACGGCTGCTCAAAGCTCGCCAAGGCGGTCTCGGAGCCGCTCGTCGAGTATCTGGCGAGTCCCAGCCCCACAACGGTCTGCCTCATCATCGCCGACTCGCTTGCCAAGAACACGCGCCTGTATAAGGCGATCGCCAAGATCGACAAGAAGGCTGTGATCGATTGCTCCGGCACCAAGCGCTGGGAGCTACCGCGCCGCGTGCAGCAGATGGCGACGCAGCACGGCAAGTCGATCTCGACGGCGGCCGCCGAGGAGCTCGTCTCGCGTTCGGGTGAAAACACTCGCATGCTCGATAACGACTTGGCTAAGCTTGCTCAGATGGTCGAGGCGCCCCAGATTGAGCTTGCCGATGTGGAGCGCTGGATTGTGCGCACTGCCGAGGTTCAACCCTGGGACTTTCTCAATGCGGTCTCGGCCCGTGACATGCGACGCTCGCTCGAGCTTTTCAATCTATTGCCCGCTAAGAGCTACGTGTGGACTTATACATTGCTGTGCGGCCGCATCCGCGAGCTGATCGTCGCCAAGGCGCTCGATGCGCGCGGTCAGGGTCGTGAGCTGGCCGCAACACTTAAGCTCCAGTCCTGGCAGGTCAAGAATCACCTGACCTGGGCACGTCGCTTTTCGATGGCAGAGCTCGTTGCCGCGCTCGAGGGCGCGGTCGATGTGGAGCTCGCACTGAAGGGTTCGGCCGATTCTCAGACCGCGCTTTTGCTCTGGATTACGAACATCTTGAGAAAATCGTGATGATACCTGCCTATTTGACAAATTCGTTCTATCCCTTTGAGGGGGAGCGTGCTATAGTAGGCGCTTGCATGACCTCACCGTGTCTCAGAGGTGTCATACATTTTTTGCAAGGAACTCGAAAGGAACTCCAGAAGTGGCAAACATCAAGTCTCAGAAGAAGCGTATCCGCACCAATGAGGCAGCTCGCATGCGTAACAAGGCTGTCAAGTCCGAGCTCAAGACGCTGACCAAGCACGTCCAGTCCGCCGTCGCCGAGGGCGACGCCGAGAAGGCCCAGGCTGCCCTCAAGACCGTCACCAAGCGTCTCGACATGGCTGCCGCCAAGCATGTTATCCACAAGAACCAGGCTTCCAACCGCAAGTCCGGTCTTGCCAAGCTCGTGAACAGCATCAACGCCTAAGTTGTAAATTTCACACCACACAGATTACGCGCATAAATGGAGCCTGTTTTATGGAACAGGCTCCATTTTTTGTACCGCTCGGGTAAGATAGTCCGCATGAATACTTCAATTGACATTTCCCACATCCGCAACTTCTCAATTGTAGCGCACATCGACCATGGCAAGTCCACGA
>DAWBYD010000133.1:0-5107 GCA_052278285.1 Collinsella sp.
GCCGGCATAGACGACGGCGATATCGTAGCCATCCTCCGCCAGACCGATAGCGCAGGCGCGGCCGATACCCCGCGAGCCGCCCGTGACCAGTGCCACGCGACGTGAGTCGTTGCGCTCGAGCGCGCCATTGTTCAAGTTGCCCATGTCATTCCTTTCGGGTTACAGCCCTGTGGACTATGCGAGCTCGTCGGCAATAGCTGCGACCTGCTCGGCCGTCTCGCACGAATACACACGAACGTCGCTCAGCGTACGCTTGACCAGGCCGGACAGCGTTTTGCCGGGGCCGACCTCAATAAATGTGTCGATGCCTTGATCCTGCAGAGCATGCAGCGTATCGACCCAGCGTACGGCATGGCTCACCTGATTGGCCAAGACATCCGATGCCGTCTGGGGATCCGCCGGATAGGGCGCCGCTGTCATATTTGCCAAAACAGGAATGAGCAACGGGGACGGCGCGTGACCGGCCTCAATATATGCGGCAAGGCCACAGGTCGCCTCGGCCATATAGGGGCTATGAAATGCACCCGACACCGCGACCTTCATGGCGCGGCCGCCAGCCTCTTTTACTAGGACGTCGAGCTCCTGCAGCGCCTCGGGCGCTCCGGCCACAACCGTCTGCTGTGGGCTGTTGTAGTTGACTGGCCAGCAGTCCTCGCCGGCCTGTTTTGCCAGGCCCTCGACTTGCGCCGCATCGAGCTTGATGACGGCGCGCATGCCGCCCGGATGGCGCTCGGCAGCCGCGGCCATCAGCGCCGCGCGCTCGCACACGAGCGCAAAGCCCGCTCGCGTATCGAACGCCCCCGCAAAGGTGAGCGCGGCGACCTCGCCCAGCGAGAATCCCGCACAGGCGGCAGGTACCACGCCACGCTCACGCAGGGCGGCAGCCGCTGCCAGGTCGTGAACGAACACGCACGGCTGCGTGTTCTCGGTCTGCGAGAGCTCCTCCTTGGAGGCACTCCGGCATTGCTCGCTGGTCCCCGGGCGCACCTCGTCGGCAATGGCGAACACCTCGGCGGCCGCCGGCGATGTCTCGATCAAGTCGACGCCCATCGCGGGGTGCTGGGCACCCTGGCCGGCAAACAAAAACGCTACGCCACCCATGCGCACGCACCCTTCAGGACGTGCTCGGCGCCATCGACCAGGTCGTCAACGATTTCGCGTGCGCTCTGGCGCTCGTTGACCATGCCGGCAATCTGTCCACACAAAAACGAACCCTCTTCGTAGTTGCCGTCCTTGGCGGCCTTACGCAGCGCACCGGTTCCCATAGCACCGAGCTCCTCGGCACTCGCGCCGGAACCCTCGCTCTTGGCATAGGCGTTGGTGAAGGGGCTCTTGAGGGCGCGCACTGGATGTCCCGTCGAGCGACCGGTCGCACGCGTTGAAGTGTCGTTGGCCTTCAGGACCATCTCTTTGTACTGCTCCGAGACGGTGCACTCGTCTGCGACCAGAAAGCGCGTACCCACTTGCACGCCTTCGGCGCCCAGCATAAAGGCGGCCGCCACGCCGCGGCCGTCGGCAATACCGCCGGCGGCCACGACGGGAATGTCGACCGCATCGACAACCTGCGGCACCAGTGCCATCGTCGAGGTCTCGCCAATATGGCCGCCCGATTCGGTACCCTCGGCAACAACCGCCGTGGCTCCACGACGTGCCACGAGGCGCGCCAGCGCCACCGAGGCAACGACCGGGATGACCTTGATGCCCGCCTCGTTCCACGCCTTCATGTACTTGGCGGGATTGCCGGCGCCCGTCACGACGACCGGCACTCGCTCGTCAATCACGACCTGTGCAACCTCGTCGGCAAACGGGCTCATGAGCATGACGTTCACGCCAAAGGGCTTATCCGTCTTGGCGCGCAGCTCATGAATCTGGTCGCGAAGCCAGTTGGCGTCGGCGTTCATGGCCGCGATGATGCCTAAGCCACCCGCCTCGGACACTGCGGACGCCAGCGAGGCATCGGCAATCCAGGCCATACCGCCCTGGAACACGGGCTTTTCGATGCCGAGCAGATCGCAGAGAGGAATCTTGAGCATCTCTACTTCTCCAATGCCGCCTCGACCGTATCGGCGAACTCGCCGACCGTCTTGGGGTTCTCCTCGGTATCGAGCTGGATGCCAAACTCGTCCTCGACGGCAACGAGGATCTCGACGGTGCCCAGGCTGTCGAGACCAATCTCCTCGAGCGTGGACTCGGGCTTCATCTCGACATCGTCAAGACCGGCGGTCTCGCGGATAACGTCGCAAACGCGCTCGAAGGTCTTCTGATCTGCCATGGTAGTTCTCCTTTGGTTGTGCCCTAGGGCGTTTTTATTTCCTATGTGCGACTACTTCCAACGAAGCAGATAGCCACCTATATCCAGACCGGCGCCAAATCCAACCAAGGCGATGGTGTCGCCTGTGTGAAGTGCACCGGCGTTTGCCAGCCGGTCGAGGGCAAGCGGAATGCATGCGCTCGAAATGTTGCCGGTCTCGCGCAACGTGCGAACCACGCGCTCGTCCGGCACGCCCAGGCGCTTGACCGCCTGGCTCAGGATTCGTTCGTTAGCCTGATGGAATACAAAATGATCGATGTCTTCGACCAAAATGCCCGCATCGATCGCAAGCTTATGGACCGTGTCGCAGATGGCGTTGACGCCGAACTTGAACACGCGGCGGCCATTCATGGACAGCACGCTCGCGCTATCTGCGGAAGCCTTAAACGGCGAGGTACCGACCAGACCGGGAACGCGCAACGTCTCGACGTCGGGCGCCGTCGAAAGCTCAACGGCAAGGGGACTGTCTCCCCCAGCTTCAATCACTGCGGCGCCTGCCCCATCGCCAAAAAGCACGCAGGTGGCACGGTCGGTCCAGTCGAGCGCGCGCGTCATCTGCTCGGCAGCAACAACAAGCACGCGCTCGGCACGGCTGCGGGCGATATAGCCCTCGGCGACATCGAGCGCAAATACGAAGCCGGCACAAGCCGCCGAGACATCGAAGGCAGGGCACGTCGCGCCTAGTCGCTCAGCAACGGCACACGCCTCAGCGGGAACAAGGTGGTCACCCGTCGTCGTCGAGCAGACGATCAGATCCAGCTGGCTCGCGTCGATTCCGGACACCTGGAGTGCCCGCTCGCTCGCCGCTACGGCAAGGTCGTCAAGTGACTCGGTGGTGCAGACGTGGCGGCTCTTGATACCTGTGCGAGTAAAAATCCACTCATTCGAGGTATCGAGGAACTCAGACAGCTCGTCATTGGAAACACTG
The DNA here is from genome assembly GCA_052278285.1 of Collinsella sp. Taxonomy (GTDB): domain Bacteria; phylum Actinomycetota; class Coriobacteriia; order Coriobacteriales; family Coriobacteriaceae; genus Collinsella. The sequence continues at coordinate 3,240 of DAWBYD010000133.1, forward strand.
CGCTCAGGAAGTGCCGAACCTGTTCCAAGAATCGTGAAACCCATCACTAACCTCCTTTGAGTTGTTGACGTGTTTACATCGACCAAGAGAGGATAACGCATTTCAGTCTTTGTTGACGTGTTAACATTAAATTGTCCAAATGCGACAAAGGCTTCACATTGTGTCTATCTCTCGACACCATTGCGTCATTCACTTATTCAATAAGGAGGTAGCAGCCGCTATGGATGCCCAATTAACGATTGTCGACGTAACCGGATCGACCAACGATGACCTGCTCGAGGCAGGAAAACAGGGTGCGCCGCACGGCACAGGACTTGCCGCCCGCACGCAAACGGCAGGACGCGGCCGGCGCGGCCACAAGTGGGATTCAACCGCCGGCAACCTATTGCTTTCGATTGTCCTGCGTCCATGCGTTAATCCCGCAAAGTACTCTGGTCTTGCCGCCGTCAGCGGCCTAGCGGTGCTCGAAGCACTCGAAAAGCAGGGTCTTGCAAACGAGATTGGCCTCAAATGGCCCAACGACCTGGTCGCGAGTGGACGCAAACTCGGCGGCATTCTGGTCGAGGCCGCACGCGATAACGAAGGCAAACCTTTCGCCGTCTGCGGCATTGGTGTCAACGTAAACTACACGCCCCAAGAGGTGCCCGATGGCGGCCTGGCGGCAATTGGCCTCTCGGACCTCAACGAGAGCGTTCCCGCCGTCGACATGCTCCTCGATGAGGTCTATCACGCAGTTATAGACGCTGTAGATACCTGGGCAGAGCGCCTCAACGCCAAGGAAGAAGACGCCGGTCCGCTCGCGCCCGTCCACGACGAATATATCGCTCACCTCAATTGGATCGGGAAGCACGTTATCGCCCGCTCCCCCGCTGGAGACGAGCTGGCACGAGGCATCTTTAAAACCGTCGATGCCTTTGGTCGCGCGTGTATCGAAACGGAAGGCGGCTTGCGATCCTTCCATTTTGAGGAGGCATCGCTGCGCCCCTTGAGCGAATAGGTCGCCGCAGCCGTCGGCTCGGCAGCATTACCCGGCAGTCCAAACCATCATTCAAAACAAAAGAGCCCCGCTACCAAGATGGCAGCGGGGCTCTGTAAGCTATGAGCGATATCGCTTAGAGCTTGATGTCGATGTCGACGCCAGCGGGGAGGTCGAGACGCATGAGCGAATCAACGGTGCCCGAGGTGGGGTCGAGGATGTCGATGAGGCGCTTGTGGGTGCGCATCTCGAACTGCTCACGGGAGTCCTTGTTCACGTGCGGCGAGCGGATAACCGTGTACAGGTTGCGCTCGGTGGGCAGGGGGACAGGACCGGAAACGCGAGCGCCGGTCTTCTGAGCGGTCTCGACGATGAGCTTCGCGGACTGATCGACGACCTCGTGATCATAGCCCTTGAGGCGAATGCGGATCTTCTGGGTAGCCAACTTAAACCTCCAAAGAGTGCGAGAGATGTTCTCGCGGATTACGTAACAGGGAGCTCGAACTTAGGCGTTCTTGCTCATGACCTCGTCCACGATGGACTTGGGCGCGGGCTCATAAGAGTCGAACTGCATCGTGTAGGATGCACGGCCCTGGGTCTGGGAGCGAAGGTCGGTAGCGTAACCGAACATCTCGCCCAGCGGCACCTTGGCACGGATGAGCTTGCTGTTCTTGCGATCCTCCATGCCCTCGATCTTGCCGCGGCGACCGGAGAGGTTGCCCATAACGTCGCCCATGTACTGCTCGGGGGTCTCGACCTCGACAGCCATGATCGGCTCGAGCAGCTGCGGATCGGACTTCTTGAGGGCGTCCTTGATAGCCATAGAACCGGCGATCTTGAAGGCGGCCTCGGAGGAGTCGACCTCGTGGTAAGAACCGTCGAACAGGGTGAC
>DAWBYD010000134.1:0-3819 GCA_052278285.1 Collinsella sp.
CATGATGTACGGAGTCAAGCAAGTGGGTGAGCCGCGGTCGTTGGGAAGGCGCATGGGTGATTCTGTGATCGCTGTCGTGTGCACGGGATTGATGGCGGTGCTTTGTATTGCGATGCTGTGGGCCATGTCGCATGTGGGACAATAGCGGACGGTTGGGTGCTGGCATAAACGGCGCCCACGTATTCGTTTTGCTTGTTAAGGAGTACCCATGGGCGTCGTCGATCCCTTTTCTGTTGCTCGGGCCGCGGGGCTTGAGCTGACCGGGAAGTCCGAGGGCCTCACGCTCACCGACGGCACGATGGAGCTGCGCGCCGATTTTGGCCGCATGCTTCCACGACTCAAGCAGGGCCGTTTGCAGCAAGAGCTACTGGTGAAGGCTGCGCGCACAAAAGGCATCGAGCAACCATGGGCGATTGATGCCACGGCGGGCTTTGGCGAGGATTCGCTGCTGTTGGCGGCTGCGGGCTTTACCGTCGATCTGTATGAACAGGATTGCGTGATCGCGGCGCTTCTCAAGGATGCTTTGGATCGCGCGGCAGATGATCCGGCGCTTGCGGCTGCCGTGGCTCGCATGCGCCTTCATGCGGGCGAGGACAGCATTGCCGGCCTTCGCCATACAGCTGAGTTGATCGGGCGGGGCGAGCTCGCCGCCCCCGACGCGGTGTACCTGGACCCCATGTTTCCCGAGCGTACCAAAAGTGCGGCGGTCAAAAAGAAGTTCCAGCTCCTACATCATCTGGAGCAGCCATGCGCCGACGAGGAATTGCTGGTCGAGGCGGCGCTTGCGGTGCACCCGCGCAAGGTCGTTATCAAACGGCCGGTGAAGGGGCCACTGCTCGCCGGCGTTAAGCCGAGCTATCAACTTGCGGGCAAGGCCGTTCGCTACGATGTGTTGGTGCCGCCGCGCCCGTAGCTTGCGTGCGATGGCTGGCGCTCCGTCAATGCCGTGCCGATGCGGCGCCTATTTCCAAGGGTGCGATGTCAGGTGCCATCCACCGCAGTATTCGCATTTGTAGCAGGCCAAACCGCGCCGCCCGCGGTTTTCGCAGTCGGCCATAACGGCCTCGGCCTCGGCGCGCGTGTCGTAACGGTTTTTGCGTTCACACGACTTGTAGCGCCAGACCTCATCGCGCTCGGCGTTCAGGGCGTCGCGGCGCTCGTCTTCGCGCGCAAACAGGTCGCTCATATCGCCGCCCGTGGCAGCGCCCAAAAACTCGCTTTTGGCTTTTGACCAAGCGGCTCGCTTTTTGCTCCCCATCTGCTTCGTGCCCCTCTCCAAACGCTGGTATCATTGCTCAATCAAAGTGATACCAATAAACGTGAGGTCGCCGCGTGATGATCAGAAAAACCCTCGATACCGACATTCCCGCCGTCATGGCTATCTATGACGCGGCCCGCGACTTTATGCGCGCGCATGGCAACGCCACGCAGTGGCCCGAGGGCACGCCTTCGGCCGAGCAACTGGCTGCCGATATCGCCGCCGGTGGCAGCTATGTGTGCGAAGTCGACGGCCGCGTGGTGGCGACGTTTGCCTTTTTACCGGGCCCGGACGAGTGCTATGGCGTAATTGAGGACGGGCGATGGCGCAGCGACACTCCGTACGCCGTGCTGCACCGTGTGGCGTCCGACGGCACCACGCATGGCATTGCGGCCGCGATGTTTGCCTTTGCCAAGGAACGTATCGACCATCTGCGTATCGACACGCACCAAGATAACCTGCCTATGCAGGGCGCCATCGCCAAGGCCGGGTTTAAGCGCGCCGGTATCGTATATGTGTCGGACGGTACGCCGCGCGTCGCGTTTGATTGGCTGCGCGAGGCATAAAGGCCGAGTCACATACCAGCGTTTCACCGAAATGAAAGTGGCCCCGAGTGGGGCCATTTTTGGTAAAACGCGTTGTTGTGGGGCTCGCGTTGTTATCGCCCCAGATGAGCCCGGGCAGACAAAAAGGGGAGGTGCCGGCTTTCGCAAGGCGCGAACCTACGAAAATCGCCGCGCGGCAACGCAGGGCGATGAGCTCGGCCGGGGGATAGGGCCCGCTTCGCCCGCCGGCCCGTACATTGTATCATCCGGTGTGGAACGAGGGTGCCCGTTGCCGCGTGCGATGGGCTTGTAATAAGAGGAGAGCCATGTCGAAGCAAGCGGTCGTTGGAATCTTGGCGCATGTCGATGCCGGCAAGACCACGTTGGCCGAGGCCATGCTGTTCAACGCGGGTCGCATTCGCAAGCGCGGCCGCGTGGACGATGGCGATTCGCATCTGGACACGAACGAGATCGAGCGCGAGCGCGGCATCACGATCTTCTCGTCGCAGGCCGTGCTCGACCACGGTGATACCCATGTCATGCTCGTGGATGCACCAGGGCATGTCGATTTTTCTGCCGAGGCGGAGCGCACATTGCGCGCACTCGACTACGCGATTTTGGTTGTGGGCGCCAACGACGGCGTGCAGGGGCACACCGAAACCCTGTGGCGCCTGCTTGCGCGCTATGACATCCCGACGTTCATCTATATCAACAAAATCGATTTGGAGAATCCCGGCCGCGATGTTTTGCTGGCACAACTTGGGCAACGTCTTTCCGAAGGTTGCCTGGATGCCAACGAACTGTTGGCGGGCGGCGCCGTTCAGGAGGACGCTGCTGCGTTGGACGAGGCGGCGCGCGAGGAGTTTCTTGAGGCGGGCGAACTTTCTGTTGCAACGCTGTCACGCATGGTTGCCGAGCGCAAGCTCTTTCCCTGCTTTGCCGGCTCGGCGCTCAAGGACCAAGGCGTGGACGAGCTGCTGGACGGCATATGCGCGCTGATGCGTGAACGGGCATGGCTTCCGGAGTTTGCCGCGCGCGTCTATCGTGTCAGCCGCGGGGATCGTGGCGAGCGCTTGGCTTGGGTTAAAGTGACCGGCGGCACGCTGCGTGCCAAGCAGATGATTGACGGACGTTCCGGCGCCGAGGCATGGGAGCAAAAGGTCGATCAGGTACGCATCTATAACGGCGAAAAGTATGAGCTTGCCCAAGAAGTTGCTGCTGGCGGTATTTGTGCCGTGACGGGTCTTGCGCACGTTCGCCCAGGGGACGCCCTGGGCGCAGAACCCGCGTGCGATGTGCCCGTCATTGCGCCAGTTCTCACCTATACGGTGCTTCCGGGCGAACACGACGTTCATACGGTGCTCAAAGCGTTGACTGAGCTGGCGGATGAAGATCCCATGCTCGGCGTAAGCTGGAACACTCATCTTGAGCAGATTCATTTGCAGCTGATGGGCGCCGTGCAACTCGAGGTCGTGCAGCGGGTGTTGGCCGATCGCTTTGGCCTTTCGGTTGCGTTTGAGTCTGGCGGCGTTCTCTATAAGGAGACTATTTCGCAGCCGGTCGAGGGCGTGGGCCACTTTGAGCCGCTGCGCCACTATGCCGAGGTACATCTGCGCTTGGAGCCGTTGTCGGCGGGCTCGGGCGTGCAGTTTGGCACCGTGACCTCGACCGACGAGCTCGATCTTAACTGGCAGCGTTTGGCGCTCACCAACGCTATGGAGCGCGATCACCTGGGCGTGCTGACCGGCTCGCCCATCACCGATGTGCGCATTACGCTCACGGGCGGCCGTGCGCATGCCAAGCACACCGAGGGCGGCGATTTTCGCCAGGCCACGTATCGCGCGATTCGCCAGGGGCTCATGCAGGCACGTGAGGCTGGCGCGGCGGTGCTGTTGGAGCCGTGGTACCGCTTTGAGCTCGAGGTGCCGGGGGAGTGCGTGGGCCGGGCGCTCTCGGATGCCACGCGCATGGGTGCCGAGTACGAGCCGCCGACGATGACGGGCGACCGGGCGAAGC
>DAWBYD010000135.1:0-2720 GCA_052278285.1 Collinsella sp.
CCCCAGATAAAACCTACCAAAATAAACCTGTCCCTTTTTGGCAGGTTTCTAGAAAGGCTCTTTGGACTGTGAAGGATTCCGATCTCTCCACAACGGCTGCGCGCGACGCTGCCCGCATCGTCTGGTTTAAGCGCTATCCCGCCAAGCAGACGCTCATCGCATTTTTGCTCGCGCTGTTGGCGACCACGGCGTTTTCCATCGATCCCGCCCCGGTGTCGAGCAACGCAGTCTTGGCGATTGACCCCAAAGCCTCGGGCATGCTGTACGTGTGCTACGAGGTGCTCCTCTCGTTTGCCGGCCATACCGACGCGGTCATGCTGCTTGCACTTGCCTGCCTGCTCACGCTACCGTTTCGCTACGTGTTCTTTGGCCGTGGCGACACCTGGCGCCCATCGATCGTTCTGCCGTCGCTGTTCTTCGCCATCTGCATGGTGTTCGGCCGCAGCTACGATCTCACCGACTCGGCCGAGATTGTCCTTGGCGACAAAGCCCGCATCATCTGCGCCTGGATTGGCGGCGCGGGCTGGATGCTCTTGGCGGTCGTTGCCTTCTACCTTGCCTTTGAGTGTCTAGATTGGCTGAGCTCTCGGCGCATTCCGTTTTCCGAAGCGCACTTTGGCCGCGTATGGCGTGTAACTCACGCCGTGCTCTCGGTCCATCCCTTTGCCGGGCCCTTCCTGGTGCTTATGATCGCCTGGGCGCCCACGCTCGTTGCTTCGCTGCCTGGCCTTTTTATGGGAGATACGGGCGCGCAGATTCGCCAGTGGTTCAACTATCCCAACGGCACGAGCGACTACCTGCGCCTACTCAACCCCAACGTGCTGCTCAACGGGCATCATCCCGTAGTGCACACGGCCACTATCGGCTCGTGCGTTCAGCTGGGGCTTTCACTGTTCAACAGCGCCAACGCAGGTCTTGCCATCTACACCTGTGCTCAGTTCGTCATCACGGCCGCCTGCATGGCCTATTCCATCTCGTCGCTGCGCAAACTGGGCGTGAGCCTGCCGGTTCGCGGTGCGATCCTGCTGTTCTTTGCGTTTATGCCGATGTTCTCTAACTACGCGGCGTTGCTCACCAAAGACGTGCTCTTTGCCGATGCGTTCTTGGTGCTGCTGGTACAGACCGTCAAGCTCGTGGCATGTGGCTTGCCCCGTCGTGATGCCAATGTCGAGCGAGCGGGCGAGAAAACCCCCGTGCTCTTTGCGCGCCACGACTGGCTGCTGCTCGCTCTGGGCGCCATGGGTTCCACGTTTCTGCGCAACGGCGGCCTGGTGTTTCCCCTGGCGGCATGCGTAATCGCGGCGGCGTTTTGCGTATGGGACGTGCATGTGGCTCGTCGTGCAGCCAAGCAGACTGGTGCTGCGCCTTCGGGCGCCATCCCGCGTTTCCGCTGGGTTGGCGTTCTCGCGGTGCTCGCGCTCTGCCTTGCCTCTAATATGTACTTCACCAAGGTCTTTATGCCGGCGCACGACATTACGCCCGGCTCCAAGCGCGAAATCCTCTCGATTCCGTTCCAGCAGACGGCTCGTTTCGTCCAAAAGCACGACGGCCTCAACTCGGGCGTCAACCCCACGGTTAAGGAGGACGGCACCATCGTGGAGGCTCCTTGCGACGGCTTGGTGACCGACGAAGAGCGTGCCGTGATCGACCGTGTGCTCAAGTACGAGAACCTGGGCCGCCGTTACAACCCGGATAAGTCGGACGCCGTCAAAAATTGCTTTAACGAGTATGCCTCGCAGGAGGACATCAAGGCCTATTTTGAGGTGTGGGCCCAGATGTTCAAAAAGGATCCCGAGTGTTATATCTCGGCGCTCATCAATAACTACTACGGTTATTTTTATCCGAGCGCGCGCGATGCCTGGGTCTACAGCACGGCGCGTAGTGCCGAGATTATGGCACGCCCCGATAATCTCAAGTACTTCGACTTCCATCCGGTCGATAGCAAGGTTGTGCGCTGGTGCGACCACCTGATCAATTTGTACCGTGTGGCGGTGCAGCGTGTTCCCTTTATTTCGCTCACCATGAGCTCGGCCACCTATGTGTGGATCATGATCGCCGTGGTGGTCTACCTGCTGCGTCGTCATTCATGGCGTGCGCTGGCGATCTGGGTGCCGCTGTTGGGCGTACTCGCCGTGTGCCTGATTGGCCCGTGCAACGGCGCGACCTACATGCGCTACCTGTATCCGGTCATCGCCTGCATGCCCTTCGCCATCGGCGCCACCGTCACCCGCAGCGACTTCCTCTGGTCATAACTTGGTGCATTGGGGTCAGGTTTCTTTGCACCAAAGGGGGCATCATCACGGCGCCTTCATTTTGGGGTTTATCTCGCAGGCCAGTAGGTATATCATAACGACGTTTGTTTATATTGCCCGAGCATCTGCGCTGGGCTTTAGGTCGAAACCGATAGGAGACACGTATGTCCGGACACTCTAAGTGGGCCACAACCAAGCATCGTAAGGGCGCGCAAGACGCCAAGCGTTCCGCCCTCTTCTCCAAGCTCAGCCGCAACATCACCGTTGCTGCCCGTCTCGGCGGCGACCCGCTGCCCGAGAACAACGCCAGCCTCGCCGCTGCCGTTGCCAAGGCTAAGGCTCAGTCCATGCCTAAGGATAAGATCAAGTCCGCTATCGATAAGGCCTTTGGTTCGGGTGCCGATGCCGCCGTCTACGAGAACATCGTGTACGAGGGCTACGGTCCCGCCGGCGTTGCCGTCTACGTCG
>DAWBYD010000136.1:0-3343 GCA_052278285.1 Collinsella sp.
GGGCGCTTGCCGGTACGGGATTCAACCTGACGCGACAGCTGCGACAGCGCGATGAGCGGGAGCTTGAGCTCCTTGGCCATGATCTTTAAACCACGCGACATCTCCGAGACCTCGACGGTACGGCTCTCGGAGCGGCGTCCCGGCGGAGGACTCACCAGCTGCAGGTAGTCCAGGATGATGATTGCCTTCTCCTTGTTATGGAGCATACGGCGGCTCTTGGCGCGAATCTCGGTCACTGTGGTGCCGGGCGTATCGTCAATCAGAATATCGAGCTTGGACAAGGTCTGCGTTGCCTCGTTGATATTGGCCCACTGCTCGGGGCTAATGCGGCCCATGCGGAAGTCACTGATCGAGATCATGGCGTAGGCACAAATCAGACGCTGGGCAATTTCCTTGCCCGACATCTCCAGCGAGAAGAAGCCGACGGTATAGCCAGCAGCGGCGGCGTTGAGCGCCAGATTCAGGGCGAACGACGTCTTACCTACAGCAGGACGGGCGCCGATAATGATGAGCTGGCCCTCGCGAAAACCCATGAGCATACGGTCGAGTGACGGAAAGCCCGTGGGCACGCCCGCCGCCTGACCACCGGCCTGGCACACTTCCTCGGCCTCGTTATAGGCCTCGACCATAAACTCGGTCAGCGTCTTGTAGCTCGACTTGACCTCGCGCGCCGTAACCTTGAGCAGCTTGCTCTCGGCCAGCTCGACAACCTCTTTGGTGTCGGTGGGGGCGTTATATGCCAGCGCGTTGATCTCGTTGGTGGCGCCGATCAGCTCGCGCAGCATCGAATCGCGGCGAACGATGGCGGCATGGTGCTGCCAGTTGACGAGCGACAGGGTCTGACCCATCAACTCCAAAATGTACGCTTCGCCGCCCACGGCATCGAGCTTGTTGATGCTTCGTAGGTAATCGATCAGCGAGATGGAGTCGATGGGAATGCGGCTGTTGTACATATCGACCATCGCGGTATAGATGGTCTTATGAATGGGCCGGTAGAAGTCATCGGGCTGCAGCTCGACCTGGGCTTCTTCGACCACCTCGGGCGATAGCAGCATAGCGGCCAGTACATTGGCCTCTGCATCTTGGTTTTGGGGAAGACCCAACTTTGAGCCGCGGTCCTCGACCGTCAGCCCGGTCTCCCTATCGTCATATGCCATGAGCATCCTCATTCATATCGCTTGCGAGCATCCATAGTATCAGCCACGGTCCCAAAACGCGCCGCGCGCCGCCAATCATCACCGAACCAAACGGATGAACGGTCCTGTATATAGGACTTCGACGCAACGTTCACCATGACACTCACTCAGCGCAAAAAACAAAAGGGCGCCCTGGTTTCCCAGAGCGCCCTTCTTAGAACAAGATTGTTGCGTTGCAGCAAATGCTACTCGGCAGCAGCCTCAGTCTCGACCTCGGCGGTCTCGGCCTCGGCGACCTCAGCGGCCTCCTCGACCTCAGCCTCGGCAGCGAGCTCCTCGGCGGTAACGCCGACGAGAACGACAACCTCGGCCTTGATCTCGCGGTACAGCGAGATGGCAACGGTGTGGGCACCGGCAACCTTGATGGGCTTACCGAGCTCGACGCGCTTGCGGTCGATGTCCATACCGAGCTGAGCCTTGATGGCGTCAGCGATCATAGCGGCGGTAACGGAGCCAAAGAGGATGCCCTCGTCGCCGACCTTGACGTCAACGGTGACCGTCTTGCCCTCGAAGGCAGCCTTGGTCTCGTTGGCGGTAGCCAGACGGACGGCCTCGCGCTTGGCGATGTTGTTGCGACGCTCGTCAAGCTGCTTGAGGTTGCCCTTGGTGGCGGCAACAGCGAGCTTCTTGGGGAACAGGAAGTTCTCAGCGTAACCCTGAGCGACCTCTACGACGTCACCCTCGCCGCCCTTGCCCTTGATCTCATCGAGAAGAATAACCTTCATGATGCGTCTCCCTTCTTAGCCGCGGTCGCGGTTGCCACGAGAGGAAACCACGGGGACGGTATACGGCAGGAGAGCCATCTCGCGGGCGCGCTTGATGGCGTTGGCGATGTCATGCTGATGCTGCGTGCAAGCGCCAGTGACGCGACGGGGCTTGATCTTGCCACGGTCGGTCATGTACTTACGGAGAAGCTGAGTGTCCTTATAGTCGATGAACTCAGTGTTCTCCTTGCAGAACTGGCAGTACTTACGACGCGGCTGACGTGCAGAAAAATCATTAGCCATGTCAAAATACCTTTCGTTTGGCAACTTCGGCGAACCGAAGCCGCCTCTCACTCAAAAATAGGTGAACAACCCTTAGAACGGGATGTCCTCATCGTAGACGTCGACCGCGGGCGGCGTAGCCACCGGTGCGGCAGGACGTGCTGCGGGCGCGGGAGCTGCGGGGGCGTAACCGCCCTGATCGTAGCCACCCTGGCCACCACGGGAGCTCATAAACTCGATCTCATCGACGATGACCTCAAGCTTGCTCCGGCGCTGGCCGTCGCGCTCCCAAGAGCTGTAGCGCAGCTTGCCCTCGATCGCGACCTTGTTTCCCTTTGCCAGGAAACGGCTCACGGCCTCGGCGCGGGTGCCGAACATGGTGCAGTCGACAAAGTTGGGATAGTCCTCCCACTCGCCAGTCTGCGCGTTGCGGCGACGATCGTTCACGGCGACGCCAAAGGACAGAACCTGAGTTCCGCCAGCGGTGGCGCGCAGCTCGGGATCGCGGGTGAGGTTACCGGTGATGTTCACTCGATTGATGCTCATAACTCACTACTTCCTCTTGGGGCACAAGCCCAGTCCAAAACGACAGTCTTACTCCTGGTCGTCGCGACGGACGATCATGTGGCGAACCACAGCGTCGGTGATGCGCAGGACGCGATCAAGCTCGGCGATCTGGGTAGGATCTGCGTGGAAGTTGATGAGGGTGTAGTCACCATCGGTGAGGTCGTTGATCTCGTAGGCGAGCTTGCGCTTGCCCCACTCGTCAACGGAGTCGACCTTGCCAGCGCCCTCAGCGATCGTGGTATCGATACGCTTCATAACAGCGAGACGAGTCTCGGGGTCGAGCGACGGGTCAACAAAGAACAGCAGTTCATAAGCCTTCATATTGTCACCTCCTCTGGGCAAATGTGGCTTCAGGTCGTGAAGGTGCGCCTGAAGCAGGAAAAGACTTGGTAATAATATCTTTCAACCTCCCAGGCCGCAAGAATATGCAGCTACAACCTCATGACCTCCACATATGTCCATGCTCGCACCACGTTTCATGCGCATTCCAACCAAATGCCGACCAAGAGCTTGACGGATTTGTGGACAAGATACGGTGCCGCGGGGACAAGCTGAGCCAAGCCGCAGGTCAGCGGGCACAAGGCTGTGGTCGCA
>DAWBYD010000137.1:0-11234 GCA_052278285.1 Collinsella sp.
CAAAGATGGTGACGGGCACGCCGGCGCGCGTCAGGAAGAACGCCGTCGCCAGGCCGGCCGGGCCGCCGCCGATAACGGCAACGTTGCGCTCGCCGTCGTTTGCGATGGCCTGGGCGCGTAGCTTGGGCAGCACGGCGGTCATGGCCTCGCGGGCGGCCTTGAGCTTGCTGGCGCGGATCTGGGCGCCCTCGGGCTCGTAGAACGCACGCTCGCAGGCACGGCCGCAGGGATGCGGGCAGATGGTGCCGGTAATGAACGGCAGGGCGTTGCGCTCGATGATGATGTTGAGCGCGTCCTCGTAGCGGCCCTCGTCAACAGCCGCCAGATAGGCGGGAATATCCTGCTGGATGGGGCAGCTCGTGCGGCACGGCGTGGTAAAGCAGTCGGAAAGCGGGCTCTTGCCGGCGACCTTGCGGTCGGGCAGCGGGCGCAGCGGCTTCTTGTAGAGCGGGTTGGTGAGCGAGTCGGTCTGGATTGCGGTCACGGCCTCGAGCGAGACGCCCGCGAACGGCTTGCCATCCAGGTCGGTAAACTCGCCGGCCATCTGGCTAAAGCGCTCGTAGCCACCGGGCTTGAGCACGTCGGTCGCCAGGGTAACGGGCCAAATGCCGGCATCGTACAGGGCGCGGATGTTGTAGACCGTGGCACCGCCGGAGTAGCTGATGCGCAGTTTGCCATCGAACTGCTCGGTAATGCGGCGGGCGGCCTCGATGGTCAGCGAGAACAGCGAACGGCCGGACATGTACATCTCGGTGGAGGGCAGCTCGTTTCTCGTCACGTCGACGGGGAACGTGTTGGTCAGCTTGACGCCGAACTCCAGGCCGCGCTCGGCGCACAGGGCAATCAGGCGCTCGAACATGGGCACGGCATCGGCCCACTGCAGGTCCTCGCGGAAGTGCGTGTCATCGAAGACGATGTAGTCAAAGCCCAGCTCGTTGAGGCGCTGACGTGCAAACTCATAGCCCAGCAGCGTGGGGTTGCACTTGATGTAGGTGTTGAGGCCCTTCTCGGTGATGAGATAGGTCGCGATGCGCTCGATCTCGGCCGGCGGGCAGCCGTGCAGGGTAGACTCGGTGATGGAGTTGGAGACGCGCGCCGGGATGGACTCGACAAACGCGGCGTCAACATGCTCAAACTTGTCCAGGTTAGCGAGCGCCCACGTGCGGCACTCATTCCAAACCTCGGAGCCGCTGGCGTCCTTCATACCCTCGATGTAGGCGTCGACCTTGGGGCTCTTGATGCCCTCGAGGTCATAGCCCACGGACATGTTGAAGACAAAGCCGTCCGGGCTGCCCAGGCCGTACTCGCGAGCGATGAGGTGGCAGGCAAACCATGCCTTCACGTACTCGGCAAAGGCCTGCGGAACCTCGAGCTCGGTCGACCACTCGCAGTTGTAGCACTCGTCCTGCGCCACGATGCAGGGCTTGTTCACACACTTGGAGAGCTCCTCGCCGTCCATAACCTGAACGGTCTTGAGCTCAAAGAAGCGGGAACCGGCCACGTAGGATGCCACGATGTTCTGGGCAAGCTGCGTGTTGGGGCCGGCGGCCGGGCCAAACGGAGTCTCGATGCGCTCGTCAAAAATGGGAAGCGCGCCCTCCTGGTTGGTCGTGACCATCTTGCGCACGCCAAAGACGGCGCCCTGAGTCTTGTGCTCCTCGATGATCCAGTTCATCAGCTGCGAAAACGGGATCGGCCTCATGATGTCGCTCATAGTGAGCTCCTCTCTGTAACGCCCGGCGAGACCGCGCGGCGGGCGCAAATACGGTGTAGCGCTAGCACAGCGCCGGCGACCCCGCGGAGGTCGCCTATACGCGCGTCGGATGCGGCGAAACATCCGACGCGCGCGAATCTACTTGTAATTAGTAGGCGCGATCGTTGAGCGTGCTCCAGAGCTTCTTGGACTCGGCCATGGTCCACGCGTTGATCTTGTCCTCATCAATGCCAACGAACTCGCGATCCTTGTACAGGACGCGGCCGTTGATGATGGTGGTGCGGCAGTTTTTGCCCATCATGCCAAAGAGCATGTGGCCGTCGATGTTCTCCTCGCTCAACGGCGTAAAAGGCTTGTAGTCCATAACGATGACGTCGGCGGCAGCGCCGGCCTCGAGCACACCAAGCTTGCGATCGAAGTACTTGCTCGCCATCTTGGCATTGTTCTCGAACAGCATGGTCATGGCCTCGCACCAGCCCACGTTGGGCATAGCGGCGTTGTGGCGCTGAATGATCAGGAAGACCTTGAGGCTCTCGAGCATATCGTGAGTGTAGGCGTCGGTGCCCATGCACACGGGAATGCCGCGGCGGAAGAACTCGAGCACGGGGGCACAGCCCACGGCGGTGCCCATATTGGATTCGGGGTTGTTGACGAGCCAGGTGCCGGACTCCTTGACGATGTCCATCTCGGCAGGTGTCACGTGGATGCAGTGGCCGAGCATGGTGTCGGGACCGAGCAGGTTGTGCTGCAGCAGGCGCTCGACGGGGCTGATGCCGCCGCGGTTGAGGCGGGAGTCCCACACGTCATTCATGCCCTCGCACACATGGATGTGGAAACCGGTCAGGCCGTTGTTGGCCTCGGCCATCTTGTCCATGGTCTCGTCCGAAAGCGTAAAGGTGGCGTGACCGCCAAACATGGCGGCGATCATGTGGTTGTCGTTATCGCGACGCTCCTTGGCGGCCCACTGGGCAAACTCGGCGTTCTCGGCAATGGCCTGGTCGCATTTTTCCTGACCGCGGCGGTCGGAGACCTCGTAGCACAGGCACGAACGCATGCCCAGCTCCTGAGCGGCGTCCTTAATGGTAAAGAGGCTGCCCGGAATCTCGCAAAAGCTCGCATGGTGATCGAAGATCGTGGTGACGCCGTCGCGGATGGAATCCAGAATCGTGGCATAGGCGCTGGCCTTGGTGCCGTCGAGCGTCAGGTTGTCGTCGATCTTCCACCACTGCTGCTCAAGATTCTCCAGGAAGTTGGTGGGGTTGCAGCCCTTAATGGCAAGGCCGCGGGCCAGACCCGAGTAGATGTGGGTGTGGCAGTTGATAAGTCCGGGCATGATGAGGTTGCCCTGGGCGTCGACGTACTCGGCATCCGGGTACTTGGCCTTGAGCTCGCGCTCGGGGCCCACTTCGACGATCGTATCTCCGTCAATGGCGACCGCACCGTTGGGAATGAACGGAGTCTGAGCGTTGCGGGTAAAGACGGAACCGTTAGCGACCAGAAGCATGGATGCTCCCTTCGACATCAGAGGCGGGGTTTGACACCTCTGACATGGCGGAGTGCGAAGCGCCGGCCTACACCGGAAACGGGCCCTCTCCCGTCAACGCTTCACCAAAGGGACAAACCCTTTGAAGTGCGGCTTGGCGCCGCATGACGTCGGCGGACGAGGCGATGCGTCCGCCGACGAATAGCACCGAATTGGTTACTTCTTGCTCTCGGGCAAGACCAGATCCACGGCAGCGTCCTTGGCAGCATCGATGTGCTGGGCCACGACCGGCGTCTGCGGAAGGATCAGGTTAAGGACAATGGCCATGATGGCGGTGGGGGTTACGGCATTGGAGCCGATGACGGTGGAAACCCAGGTGGGCATACCCTCGCCGGCAAGGCAACCGCTGGCCATCCAGATACCCAGGCCAAAGACGACGGAGGTACCGACGATGGTGGTAGTGCGCTGCGTGAGGCCCTCGCGGGTGAACATGCGCACGCCGTTCATGGTGATGGTGCCAAAGACGCCGACGGTCGCGCCGCCGATGACGGGCTGCGGGATAGCGGAAAGGACGGCAGAGAGCTGCGGGAACAGACCGGCGATGGCAAAGACGGCCGCGATGATCACAAAGACCCACTTGTTGACGACCTTGTTGGAGCAGATGATGCCCACGTTCTGGCCAAGGGCGCTGGTGGGAAGACCGCCCAGCAGGCCGCCGACCATAGAGGTGAGGCCCTGGGACACGATAGCGCCGGAAAGCTCGCGCTCGGTGGGCATACGGTCGATGGAGCCCAGGCAGGCAGCGGAGACGTCGCCGATAACCTGGATGGCGACCATGGGGAACACGACGGCGAGGGTAATGCAGACCTCGGGATCAAACTCGAGCGCGTAGGGCATGAGCTTGGGAAGAGCGAAGACCTGAGCGGTGGCGACGCTGGAGAAGTCGATCATGCCAAAGGGGATCGAAACGATCATGCCAACGATCATGCCAAAGAACACGGATCCCAGCTTGAGCGTGCCCTTTCCAAAGTTGGCGAGCGCGAAGACGACGGCGAAGGTGATAAGAGCGACGCACCATGCCTGCGGGGTGCCCCACAACGGCGTGCCCATGCCACCGGCCATGTATTTGACGGCCGTGGGATAGAGAGAGACGCCAATGGAGAAGATGACCGTGCCGGTCACGACGGGCGGGAACAGCCACTTAATCTTGCTGTAGGCCAGACCAAAGAGGACCGCGACGGCACCGCCAACGATCTCGCCGCCCAGCAGCGCGCCAAAACTAAAGCCCGAGGCGCCCATGGCCTGAAGGGCCGGCAGGAACGCGAACGAAACGCCCATGACGATGGGCAGGCCGCCGCCAATGCGACGGAAGGGAGCGAAGGCCTGAAGGGCCGTGTCGATCGCCGAAAGAATGAGTGCAACCTGAATGATGTCGGTGCTCTGCTGGCTATTAAAGCCGTAGACGCCGGCCATGATGACCGCCGGGGTAATGATGCCGGCAAACGATGCCAGTACATGCTGAAGGGCACACGGGATCATTTCCTTAACGGGCGGCATGCCTTCGCGAGTGAACAGGGCTTCAGTGCCGTTCGTAACCGTCTCCTGGGTCATTTGACCACCAATCCTCGAAATAGTTGTTTTCGCATCTAACGCTCTATTGTGACGCAGTGCGAGGTTGAGGTTGTGCCTTCGTTGCATATCGTATTAAAGATGATTCTCATTCTCAATAATAATTTTTTGTTATCAGACTATTCTTCAGCTGAGATAATGCATTTCCGCAGGTCAGGAAAGTGTCTGGTCAAAATGACATCTTACTTTTCTTTTGGTCAACCGTTTACCGCTAAATTCCTACCGTTCGTCTGTATTACGCAATGTACCTGCGGATATACGAGTCAATAGACACCGTGTTACCATGATAAAAAATTGTTATGAACACTTCGATAGAACCCAAAGGAGTTGCCCGTGAACGAGACCGTACGCCGCTTTTTGCCGATGGTCGATTTCCTGGAGCAGGTACTCGGTAAGAACAGCGAAATCGTGCTGCACGATTTCTCGGATCCCGACCACGCCATCGTCGATATTCGCAACGGCATCGTGAGCGGCCGTAAGGTCGGCGGTCCCGCCACCGATCTGGCACTCAAGATCATGCACGATGGTAAATATCGCGATCTGCCGTTCATTACGGGCTACGAAGGCCGCGGTGCCGGTGGCAAGACGCTGGAGTCGGCGACGTACTTCATTCGCGAGGACGGCGAGATCGTCGGCATGCTCTGCGTCAACACCGATCTTTCGGCCGTGCGCAACATCAGTGCCATGGCCCAGCAGCTTATGGCCTGCTTTGACGCCGCTCCCGCACGCACCGAGCCCTCCCCCATCGAGGTCGAAAGCCTTTCGGAGTCCACGCAGGAGCTCATCGACCGCAGTATTTCCGAGCTGCTGAGCGCTCGCGGGCTGGATGTGACGTCGCTTGGTCAAAGCGACCGCGTGGAAGTCATTCGCCACCTCAACGGCAACGGAGTGTTCATGCTCAAGGGCGCCGTAGCCTGCGCCGCCACCGCGCTGGGCATCTCGGAGCCCAGCGTCTACCGCTACCTGCAAAAAGTCCGCAAGGAAGGCTAACCCGCTGACTCCTTGGGGACGGAGGAAAACGGATCATTTTTGTCGCATCGCTTGACAAAAGACCCTGCAGTTCACACGCACTGCAGGGTCTTTTTGCATGTCATGTTTAGTTGTTGCCAACCCCTTAGAGAGCGGCGACGACCTCAATCTCGACCAGACCGCCGGCCGGAAGGGCGGCAACCTGGAAAGCGCTGCGCGCGGGGAACGGAGCCTCGAACTTGGAGGCGTAGATCTCGTTCACGGCAGCGAAGTCGGCAATGTCGGCCAGATAGACCGTGGTCTTAACGACATCGGCAAAGGTGGCGCCGGCAGCGGTCAGCAGGGCCTCGACGTTAGCAAGGGACTGCTTAGCCTGGGCCTCGACGCCCTCGGGCATCTTGCCGGTTGCGGGGTCGATGCCCAGCTGGCCGGACAGGAACACCATGTTGCCGGTCTGGATGCCGGGGGAATACGGGCCGATGGCTGCAGGTGCGTTATCGGAAGACACGACGGTCTTGCTCATGTTTTTCTCCTTACGATCAGATAGAGAGCGTGAGCGCGGCGTTCACACCGGGAGGCACAATTCGGTCTGAACACCGCGCTTGATTTGGGATAGTACTCAAGGTTTCCGCGCAATGCAAGATTATTATCACGTTGCGAGAATATTTTATCGCCCAACGGTGCCTGTCGGCCGCTGAACGGCACGACCGGACAGTGAAGCTCAAAATGATCCGTTTTCCTCCGCCACCTATGGATCACCTGATCCGCTGGGGACGGAGGGAAACGGATCATTTTTGCTGCAAGGGCTGCTGAAGACTTTGTCCTGCTTGGGCCACAGGGCTCGTCCGCCGCAACAGCACCACTATACTTTTGAATATCTGAGCATTTTGAAAGGCAGGATATGACCGCAACCGCCAGTAGAACCACCAACCGCAGACCCGAGCTCTTGGCACCCGCCGGAGGCCCGGAGCCCTTTGCCGCCGCGCTTGCTGCCGGGGCAGACGCCATCTACTGCGGCATGGGCAGCTTCAACGCTCGTCGCAAGGCCACCAACTTTACCGACGAGGCCTTTGAGCAAGCCTGCCGAGCCGCACATCTAGCCGGGTCGCGCGTCTACGTCACGGTCAACATCGTCATCAAGCAGTCCGAGATGAGCGATGCGCTGCAACTCATCCATCGCTGCTCCACGCTGGGCGCCGACGCCTTTATCATCCAGGACTGGGGCCTGTTCTTTGAGGTCAAGCGCACGATGCCCGGCATCGAGACGCACATCTCAACCCAGGCGAACATCCACGACGACCGTGGAACCCTTTGGTGCCGCGAGCAGGGCGCCGACCGCGTGACCCTCTCGCGCGAGCTTTCCATCGACGAGATTGCCGCCATTCACGATGCCGCGCCCGATGTGGACCTTGAGGTCTTTAGCCATGGCGCCATCTGCTTTTGTTACTCGGGCCTGTGCCTGCTTTCGAGCTTTGCCATGGCGGGACGATCGGCCAACCGTGGCATGTGCGCCCAGCCCTGTCGCCTGCCTTACGAGCTGATCGACGAGAACGGTCGCGCGCTCTCCCCTGCCGGTCGCGAGCGTGCGCTATGCCCGCGTGACACCAACACCTCACAGCTTGTTCGCCGTCTGTATGACGCCGGCGCCGCATCGCTCAAGCTCGAGGGTCGCATGAAGGCGCCCGATTACGTGTACTCCATCGTTGATGTGTATCGTCACGAAATTGACGACATGCTATCCGGAGCCACCGTTGCCAAGGACGAGGAAGCTGCCCGCCAGCGCCAGCTCAAGCGCTGCTTCAACCGCGACTTTACGCACGCCTATCAGGACGGCACCTCGGGCGACGAGATGATGAGCTATGAGCGCTCCAACAACCGCGGCCAGATTGTGGGCACGGTGCTGGGCAGCCGTCTGGCCAACCGCGACGTGCGCGGGCTCAAACCCGACGACCGTCGTCGCCGCGCCGCCATCGCCCGCATTGAGTTGTTTGAGCCCGTGGGCAAGGGCGACCTGCTGGAGCTTCGTCACGACAATGAGTTTGACCAGTTCCTGACCACCATCGCTGCCGAGGATGCCGCTGCCGGCGACATCATCGAGTGCCGCGTGCCCCGCAGCATGCCCGAGGGCTGCCGCGTCCGCGTGATTCGCAGTCAGCGCGCCATCGACGCCGCCGGCGCCGCGCTCAAGCGCGATGTGCTGCGCCGCCGAGCTGTTGACGTGTCCGTCGTGGCGCGCCTGGGCGAGCCGTTTACCGTTACGCTCACCTGCTGCGACGACCCTTCGCTTACGGCCACGGCCACGGGCTTTACCGTCGAGGCTGCCAAGACCCGCGCCGTCGAGGCATCCGATCTGGTTGAGCACGTCGGGCGCATGGGCTCCTCTCCCTTTGAGGCCGCAAGCTTTGACGTTTCGCTCGACGCCGGCTGCGGTATGGGCTTTTCCGCCGTGCACAAGGTGCGCGCCGCCGCTTGTAAGGCGCTGGAAGAGGCCATTCTGGCACCGTACGAGGAGCGCGCGAAAACGCTCGAGCTGCCGGCGATTGTAACCAGTGATTCCCGCCCCGCGCCCGAGCACTACCGCGAGGAGCCGCAGATCTGCGCCACCGGCACCTCGCTCGAGGCCGCCGAGGCCGCTCGTGCCGAGGGTGTAACGCGCATCTACATGACCACCGACGCGCTCGATGCGGCCGAGCTCTCCCCCGCCGATGCATTTGAGCAGGGCATCGTACCCGTGCTCGACGAGGTCTGCTGCGCCGTTGACCACGTACGCGTCGACCCGTGGGTTGTTGCCGGCGCCACGGTCGCTATTGGCAACATCTCTGAGCTTGCCCTGGCCGCCCAGGTTGGCGCCACGGCCGAGATTCGCTCTTGCCTGCCGGTGCACAACACGCCCTGCATGGAGGCGCTTGCCGGGCGCGGAGCCGGTGCGTTTTGGCTCTCGCCCGAGATCACGCTCGACGAGATTGTCTCGCTCGGCGCCGCCGCGCCCGCGGCTCTGGGCATCACCGTCTTTGGCCGCCCGCGCGTCATGACAAGCGAGCATTGCATTCTGCAGGTTGCCAACGGCTGCATCCACGATTGCGCCAACTGCCGCCTGCGTGCCCGCAAGCTCTCGCTCAAGAATATCGACGGAAAGGTCATGCCGGTGCGTACCGACATCCACGGCCGCTCACGCCTGTACGACGCCTACCCCATCGACCTCACGCCTCAGGTTCCTCAGCTGCTCGATGCCGGCGTGCGTCGTCTCATGGTGGACGGAACGCTACTCGAGACGGATGAGATCGCCCGTGCCGTCGCTCGCGTCCGTCGCGCCGTCGAGGCAGCTCAAGCCGGCCGCAAGCCCGCCGCCCGCCTGCGCGGGGCGACTTCGGGCTGCATGTTTGTGGGAATTAGCTAACCGAAAGGCTTACACGTGAACGAAGAACCTCAAGTCCTCTACTGCGACGCCTGGCTTATGGCCATCGACAAGCCCGCCGGCATGATCGTCCACGGCGACGGCACCGGCGAGCGCACGCTCACCGACTACGCCAGCGACCTGCTGCTGGCGATGGGCGACGGCTTTGCCGCGACCGACATGCAGCCGCTCAATCGCCTGGACCGTGACACCACCGGCGTGGTGCTGTTCTCGCTCGACAAGCAGACGCAGCCCGCCTTTGACCAGATGATTATCGACCACGCTTTCGAAAAGCACTACCTAGCGCTCGCCGAGGGCAAGATCGACTGGAACGAAAAGCTCATCGACAAGCCCATCGCCCGCGACCGTCACGACAGCCGCAAGATGCGCGTCGGCGCCAGCGGCAAGCCCTCTCAAACGCGCGTGAAGGTGCTCAAACGCCTTAAGAGCCGTCGTGGCCTGCCCACGCGCTCGTATATCGATGTCGAGTTGCTCACCGGCCGCAAGCACCAAATCCGTGTGCACCTGGCAAGCGAGCATCATCCCCTGGTTGGCGACGACCTGTACGGAACGCCGCGCCCCTGCGGCCTGATGCTCCACGCCCACAGCGTGTCCTTCACGCATCCCGTAACCGGCGAGCACATCCACATCGCAGCCCCCTGCCCCTGGGAGCCCTAAACCACCACAATCGGGACAGGCACCTTTGTGGTGGTTTTGCCGCAATGGCTCAGCCGCGGTCCCAAAACGTCTCGATCTGTAACAGTTAGAGCCCATTTTCCGGTCGGTCTGTTACAGATCGAGACATTCGAATCCCCCTCAAGGGAAAATCTCAATCTGTAACAATAACTCGGCAATATCGGTCCCAGATGTTACAGATTGAGACAAAGGGACGGTGCGGTTCGGAAGTATCTCACTCTGTAACATCTAACCCACTTTTAACGGTCCAGTTGTTACAGACGTAGACAAACCGGTAGACAACGAAAGCGGCAACGCCCGTGATGGACGTTGCCGCTTTTCTATTGAGAAAACTACTCGGTTTCCGTTGCTAACCACCACAATGGGGACAGGCCCCTTTGTGGTGGTTTTGGCCTTAGCCCGTCCCCTGCTGCTAGACCGTGATGACGTTGTCCATTGCCCGGTACTTGGCGGGGACCTCGCCTGCGGTAATAATCGTTGCGTCGCGGAAGTCCGCGAACTTGACGGGCGCCACCATGCCAAATTTACTGGCGTCCGAGATTACGAAGCGTTTGGCGGTATGGCGCATCGAGATACGCTTGACCTGTGCTTCCTCGATATCCGGTGTGGTGAGACCTTGCTCGGCCGCGATGCCGTTGGATCCCCAAAAGCCGCAGTTGAAGTTATAGCGGTCCAGGGTTGCCAAGGCATCGGGGCCAACGAGCGCCTCGGTCTCGGGTTTGAGCTCGCCGCCCAGCACCACGGTACGCATGCCGCGCAAAGCAAGGTGCTGAGCATGGAGCACGGAATCGGTCACATAGGTGACGCCGTCGAGACGCGGAAGATGCTCGATGAGCGTGAGGGTCGTTGAGCCCGAATCGATATACACAAAGCTATCGGGCTCCACCAGGGCCGCGGCACGAGCACAGATGCGCTCCTTGTCATCGTTATGGAGATCACTGCGTTCGCTGATCGTCAAGTCGCGCGGCACGTGCGCGCGCTCCAGACTCGTCGCACCTCCGTGCACCTTGGCGATACGGTGCGCGCGGTCGAGCGTTTGCAAGTCACGGCGAATGGTGGACGGTGTCACGCTCAGGGCCTCGGCAAGTTCCGGCACGGTAACCGAGCCGGCCTGCTGCACCATCGACACGATCGCATTGAGCCTATCTTCCGCAAGCATCGCTTACTCCTCCTCGGGGTACACGACTCCCCAATCGGCGCGGAGCGTGGTCATAAGCTCCATAACATCAGAAGCATAATCCAGCTGCTCGCGCTTGGAGCCGTCGCCGGCAACTGCCTTCTCAAGATCGGCCAGCTCATAGCATACGGCGGAAGCTGCGGTGCCGGCGTGGACCTCCTCGCGGTGGCCG
>DAWBYD010000138.1:0-3208 GCA_052278285.1 Collinsella sp.
CGGGCTGGTCAGTGGCTTCTTCGGTTGTCGACTTGGGAGCCTCGTTGAGCTCCGCAGTGGCTTCCTGCTCGGATATGACTTCGGGATCGGTCGTGGCAGTGATTTCGGTTTCGGCTTCTGCCGTTACCTCAATAGCGACTTCGATCTCGGGCTCGGGCTCGGGCACAGCTTCAACTACGGGCTCGGGACGCTTAACGTGCTTGGGGCGCCCGGCCTTCAGGTCCTTCTCGCCGCGCTTCTTCTTTTTGTAGGACTGCTTGGCGCCCTTGGTGGCCTTGAGCTTGTCCTCGCCCTTGGCAAGGGCGGCATCCCAGGCATCGTTGGCGATGACGGTGGCATACAGGCGACCGCCCTTAAAGACGGGCAGCGTAATGCAGTCATCGAGCTCCTCGAGCAGCTCGCGCGTGGACTCGAAGCCCAGGTCATAAGCGGCCATGTCGCCCGCGGCGAGTGCCTCCTCGACCTGCGTCATAAACGTTTGCTTGCCGCACCCAATCGCATCGCGCAGCAGGCGATACAGGTAGATGTGGTTGCCCAGCGATAGCGTGGGCCTAACTATTGTCTTGCTCATGGCAAATCTCCTCTTTACACACGTAAAGCATCTTACCATCGCATAGCGTTTGCCATGGCGGCACCCAAGGCAAACGGGCGCAAACCGATATCGATTCGCGCCCGTTGTACAGGTTGCCTATCTGGGGATGCAGCGCCTAGTTGCCCGATGTCGTGCCTTGGCTTGAACTGTCAGATGTCGTGCCCGATGTGGTGCCACTCGAATTGCTGTTGTTGCTGTCTGCTGCGCCCGTTCCCGACGTGGTGTCGCTCGTCTGGCCTCCCGTGTTCGGCTGTGAACCGTCAGTCGTTTGGCTTGAGTCGGTCGTGCCGGACGGCGTGCCACTGTTGGCCGTAGAGGAATCGGTGCCCTGCGATTGGTTTTGGGTGTTCGAGGACGAATCGGTAGAGGTAGAACTGTCTTGCGTGCCGTCCGCCTGTGCCTGCTGATCTTGCGACTGGGTGTCGCCATTTACATCGCTCTCGGTCGTGCGCGACGAAAGGATTGGCTCGGGGCGCTCGCCCAGACCCTCACCGGCGGTGGTTATAAGGATGGCGCCGGTACAGGCGATGACCGCGACGATGGCGATGGCGATTGAGAAGACGATGACCTTCTTTTGCGTCTGGCTGCGCTCTGCCGCGGCCTTGGCGCGCAGGCTGTTAGGGGCGACGCGCGCCGTGGTCGCGCGCCCCGCAACCTGGCGCATCTCCTGCGTAGTCGCGGCGCCGCCCAGGTGCTCCTCGGCATTAAGCTCAACGGGCTCATAGGCGCCGGCGGGGTAGTCGACGTCGGCGTGCGTACCTTTGAGGGCTTCGGCGCTGGCAGAGATAAAGTGGCGGTAGACCTGCGAGGACACAACGGTGATGACCGAGCTCACGGCGGCACCAATTACTGAACCAGCGATACCAATCTTGGAGGCAAGCGCGACGCTCGTGGCAGCAGCTGCGGCGCCGGCGATGAGCTGGGGAATGGAAATGTCGTCGAACAGACCCTTTTTAGGCGCGATGGCCATGGTCTGTCCGATGGAATGGTTTTCGTGAACGCCGTTGTTGAGCGCGGCCGGTGTCATGACGCGCGTGCGCGGCGCGTCGGTGTACTTGGTTGTCATACGGGGTCCTCCCGGTGTAAATCTGCTTCGTTTCGTGTAGCCATCAGGGTACCCACCAGATGTGAATCGTACGTGACATTTAACAGATACCATCAACTCATCAAGGGGGGGCTTGCTGTCTTTGGCGAAATAGCTTGATGCTAAACTGGACTTACGATTGCGAGGTGGTTTACGTGATGTACCCGTATATGACATTCGAAGACGGTACCGAGGTCTTTCATTCTGACCTGATTACAGATGGCGATATCGAAAAGGTTATCGTGCATTTTGAGCGACCGACGGCAGAGGGCTTCGACTCCGCTCGTTGTGAGTTGCCTTCCTGTTCGTGGACTGACTGGGAAGGGCATTTTACTCAGAGTGAAAAACGAGCTTTCGAAGAGTGTTTGAGCAAATAATTTAGATTAGTTCGAGTTTAGTTCGAATAAAGAAGCCGAATGCGATGACCTAAAGCGTATGCATTTTTAGTATTAGATGCGTATGAAATGGAGGATGTGAATGGATGAGCTAATAGACTTTAAAAAACGATTTCTCAAGAATGGCGAGCTGGTTTCAATTCCAAAAAAGGAAAGCTATAAAAGAATCATGCTGCTATGGGCCGTCTCTTTCTTTGAATTAAATACAAGTTATACGGAGCTTCAGGTTAATCGTGTGCTTTCACAGCTCTATCCTGATTATGCCGTGTTGAGACGGTATTTGGTTGATTATGGATTCCTATTAAGGGATGAACGAGGCCTGAAATACGAGGTTAATCGTGATGTTCACGGTATTGAGAGCTAGCCGTCCGGTTCGGGTCCTATATATTGCTAGAGGGATAAGCGAAATAGGCAATTGGTGTGCGAATATTGCTTTGCCAATGCTGATTTACGAGGTAACTCACGATGTTTCTGCAACTGCTTTGATGGTCTGCTGCAGATTTGCCCCCTCTCTGTTTTCAGTTGCGCTCGCGCAGCTGCCTCAGAAGATGGGTATCGGGACACTGCAGGCCATGAGATTGGCAGACTTAATTCGCGCGGGATTATTCGTTTGCTATATTTTTGTTGATAGTAAATGGAGTATGTTTGCTATTACGTGCGCGGTATCGCTTTGCCGAACGGTTGAAATGCCCTGCTTTTACTCGTTGTTAAGAGCCAATACGAATAGTAACAATCGCGACGTAATTAATAATTCGTTTGGGTTTCTGCAGAATTTGATGATGGTTCTGGGGCCAGTTGCCGGCGGTTTTGTTGTCGCTCAATTTGGGGCGGAGGCTGTTCTTGCATTAGACGCGCTTTCTTTTGCCGTGTCGTTCTGGTTGCTGCGAGATGTTCCGTCGGTTATCGAGGTTAATGATAAAGAGGGGATAAGCAAAAATGAAAAATACAGGACTGCATTTAGCGATCTTAGCGCGAAGCACTTGGCAATTGGTTTCCTATTAATCGATATTTCTAGTGGCGTGGCATTCGGCTCTCTGAATTCTCTTTTGCCAGCTATAGCGCAATTGCAATTTGACTCGTCATCGATACAATACGGATTCCTTCAGAGTAGTCTTACAATCGGACTGTTGTTCGGAA
>DAWBYD010000139.1:0-2481 GCA_052278285.1 Collinsella sp.
CCCGGTGCCGAGGACGAGGCTTTCGTGGCTTACGAGCTGTCGTTTACCGAGGCTTGGACGATCGTGTCTCCCATCTTCACGCCCGACGGTCTTATGACGTTCGAGTGTAGTTACAAGGCTCCTGATAACTCGGACGTGCTGCCCATCACGCACCGCAGCTTCGATAACGACGCCATCATGTTCACCGATACCCCGGGCTCCACGCTCACGCTGCGCGGCCGCAAGTCGGGCCACGGCGTCAAGATCGACTTTGAGGGCTTTAAGTACATTGGCGTGTGGTCTGCCGCCAACGATGCCCCGTTTGTGGCGCTCGAGCCCTGGACCGGTCATACCACCATGGACACCGAGGACGACGTCTTTGAGCACAAGGTCAACACCATCACCTTGGCTCCCGGCGCTACCGACAAACGTAGCTTTAGCGTCACCTTGCTCTAGAGGTTCCGCCGTTCTAACGAACGGCGGGCCGGTCGACGCTGCGCGCCACCCAAAGCGACAATTTGTCATTCAAAAGGCACGGCATGACCAGAAGGTCTATGCCGTGCCTTTTGAATGACAAATTGTTCTCTCTGGGCGGCGCTCGCTGGCATTGCCAAAACATCGACGTCCCCAATGACTACCGTGTGTCTATTAATTTTTCGAGCTTGTGCTGCGCTGCTGGTCGCTGGCGTATATCCTGTTAAGTCGTTAGCGTACGATTCAACAGGGAAGGCAGATTATGCATTCTCCCCATCAACGCGACGCGCATCCACAGCCGGTATGCAGCCGTCGCATCTTTTTGGGAAGCGCTCTCGCTGCGAGCGCTTCCGTCGTCGCCGGCGCGCTCGCCGGCTGTCAGCGCCCCTCCACGCTGGAAGTAGTTCAGCCCACGACGGGCGGCGGTCGCGACGACCTGTCCGATTCCGTTATCGGCAAGGATAAGATCCGCATCGGCATGGAGGCGGCCTACGCCCCGTACAACTGGCAGGTTTCCGAAGCCAGCGAGTACACCATCCCCATCGACAACGTGCAGGGCGCCTATGCCGATGGTTACGACGTGCAGATCGCTAAGATCGTCTGCAAGGCCCTCGGCGGCGAGCCCGTTGCCGTCAAGCAGAGCTTCTCGGGTCTTATCGATTCGCTCAACAACGGCCAGATCGACCTCATCATCGCCGGCATGAGCGCCACGCCCGAGCGCGAGGAGTCCGTCGGCTTTTCCGACCCGTACTTCATTGGCTACTTTGGCCTGTTCGTAAAAGAGGGCTCGCCCTACCAAAATGCGACCAAGCTCAGCGACTTTAGCGGCGCCACGGTGCTCGGGCAAAAGGACACCATGCTCGATACCGTCATCGACGAGATCCCGGGCGTTGTCCACAAGAACCCGGTCGATTCGGTCCCCACGGTGTTTTCGAACCTGCTGCAGGGCACGTGCGACGCCGTGACCTACAACACCGAGAATGAGAAGGGCTATATGGCCCAAAACCCGGGTATCGTGCCGATTCAATTTGCCGAGGGCGAGGGCTTTAAACAGGAGGTCGCGGCAAACGTCGGCTGCCGCAAGGGCTCGGACAAGCTGCTTAAGCTCATCGACAAGACACTCAAGGGCATTAGCCAAGAGGAGCGCGACCAAATGTGGGACGCGTGCCTCGACCGTCAGCCGGCATAGGGAGGCAGCATGAAAACCATCAATCGCCTGGCCTCCTTTATCAAGGCCGACCACCGTTATGTGTACCTGGGCACGAGCGTTATCGCGGCGCTCGGCCTGGCGTTTAGCCAACGCAACCCCACGTCGCTGAGCTTCTTGGCGCCTACGGGCGTGTTCCAAGACTGCCTCTGGGCGATCCTTTGGGCGTGGCTCGTCGTGTCGGCGGCGGCGCTGGTCACCAAGCTCATGCACTGGAACGACTATCGCGAAACGTCGCCGTTCGCATCCGAGCGTTTCCGTCGTGGCGCACGCTTGGGCAGCTATGTTGTGGTCGCCATCGCGGCGATCTTCTTTATCGACCGTTGCGTCATGTCGTTTATCGACCTGGTGCAGGTGAGCATTGTCTCGGATTCCAACCCCAGCGACTTTTTGTCGAGCCTGGTCTACATGACCTACAAGAGCGGGGATTTCTTTGTCCGCGGCATCGAGATCACCATCGCACTTGCGACCTTCGGCACCGTCATCGCCTTTTTCCTGGCGCTGCTCTTCGTGTTTTTGCGCATTCAGACCTTCGATCGCGTGGATAACGACCTGGTGCGCTTCTTTAAGAGTATCGGCCGCGGCTTTGCGACCGTCTACTCCACTATCGTGCGCGGCACGCCCATGATGGTTCAGGGCCTGCTCATCTATTACGCGGGCTTCACCGTTTTGCGCGGTATGGGCTTCGAGACCGCCCAGGCCAACCAGATTTGGAGCACCTTCACCGCCGGCCTCGTCACCATCTCGCTCAACTCCACCGCCTACATGATGGAGGTCCTGCGCGGCGGCATCGAGTCCATCGATTCCGGCCAGGCCGAGGC
>DAWBYD010000140.1:0-10591 GCA_052278285.1 Collinsella sp.
CCCTCTACCGCATCCGCCAGAAGAGCGGCGGCCCTATCCTGAGCCAGACCACGCGCCGCCTGACGCATGGCGTCGCGTGCCGCCGCGTCATCGACCAGGTGCAGCAGCTCATCGGCAAAGGCAGAACCGTCGATATCGGCATCGGCGCAGAGCACGCCGGCCCCGGCGTCGACCAGATAACGAGCATTGGTGGTTTGGTGGTCGGCCGTCGCATGCGGATACGGCACGAGCACCGAGGGCACGGCGAGCGCAGCGATCTCGGCCACGCTCGATGCGCCCGAACGCGAGAGCACCAAATCGGCAGCAGCCAGCATATCGCCCATGTTGTCGATGTAAGGCTGGACGCGGTAACGCTTCGCCTCCTCGGGCGTCAGCGCCAAAGCGCGCTCGGTCTCCTCAAAGCCGTCGGCACCCGTCGAATGCAACACATAGAGGTTCTTGCGCGAAAGCAGCTCGTTTTTGAGCGAAACCACGCGCTCGTTGAGGTGTTGGGCGCCAAGTGAACCGCCAAAGACGAGCAGCAGCGTAGCGTCCTCGGGAACGCCAAGTGCCTTGCGGCCGCGAGCGCGATCGCCCTCGATCACCGAGCGACGTACGGGGTTGCCGGTCATGAGCACGTGGTCAGGGTCACCTTCGCGCTCAAAGACCGAACGCGCTGCCGGCACCGAGATGCACACGCGGGCGGCGTGGGAGTTCATCATCTTGTTGGCCAGGCCCGGAACAGAGTTCTGCTCATGCAGCAGATACGGAACGCCCGCGCCCTTGCACCACCCCAGCAGCGGAACCTCGACATAGGCACCAAAACCAATGGCGGCATCGGGCTTGCCGACCTTTGAGAAATGACTGGCGAGCGCACGCTTGGCTTTGTTGACACGCCACAGCGAGGTCAGCGCCGTCCAAGGACGGGAGCGGTCGAAGCCCGTGACCGTAATGGGCACAAAATCAAACCCAGCCTCGGGGACCAGACGACCCTCGAGCTTGCGCGACTGGCCCACGAACACAACGTGGTGGCCACGGTCACGGAGCTCTTCGGCCAAGGCGAGCGCGGGGTTGATGTGCCCTGCCGTGCCGCCGGCTGCAATAGCAACGGTCATTTTATCGGTCATGGTAGTCCCTTCGTACACGCGGTCCCTGGCCGTCGGTACGCAGACGCGCCGACGGGTCTGAGTTCAAATCGATTCGATTATATCCGCCGCCCGCATTGCGAGGAGTGGGGCGCTGAGGACGACCTTGCGGCGCCGTTCGCTGACGCGGGCGGGCTGCGGGGTCGGTCGCAGAGCCATCCAGGACGGTAAAACCGTTACGCGAAGATCGCTCGCCGCGCACGTGGGGCACGCCGGCGGTACTCTCATCCATAACGGCAAAGCTCTCACGGCGGCGGTCATACTCATCGCGGCGGGCGCTCTCGTACGAAACGCGCAGGATCAACCCGGCAAGCATGAGCGACACAATAATCGACGAACCGCCGTAGCTAATAAACGGCAACGGTTTGCCCGTCATGGGAAACACGTTGAGGATGCCCAGCGCGTTAATCAAAAACTGCACTGCGAGAATGACCGCGGAGCCAGACGCCATGAGCGCGCCCCGACGATCGGTCGCCTGCTCGGCAATGCGAAACGCCGAGTAGATCAGCATCGCAAACACCAAGAAGAACAGCACGGTTCCGACAAAACCGACTTCCTCGCCAATGATGGCCAAGATGTAGTCGTTGTGTGCCTCGGGCAGATACGAGTACTTCATGGTTGAGTTGCCGATGCCACGGCCGAACAGACCGCCCGAGGCAAAGGCCATGATGGCAAGCGTGGCCTGATAGCCGTCACCATACTCGTCGGCCCAAGGGTTCAAGGCAACCTGAATACGCACCATACGGTATGGCTCTGCGACAAGCGCAATCACGATCACGAGAATGCCGAAGATTAGCACGCCGATGATAAATCTGGGGTCGAGACCCGCAAACAACGCCATGCACATGAGAGTCAACAGGATGATCAGGACAGTACCGAAATCGGGCTGGATAAAGATCAGAAAGAGCGAAATGCCCAGGTAGATGCCCATCTTGCGAAGGAATTCGTTGATGTTGCCACCGGGCGAAAAGAAGCGATCAAGCATGATGGCCGAATACGCAATGGCAAATGGCTTTAAAAACTCGGAAGGCTGGAACTGAATACCGGCGATGTTGAGCCAGCGCGTGGCGCCGCGGCTGCCGCTGCCCACCAAGAACACCAGAAGCAGTAGCCCTATCATGCCGATAAGGAAGATCCTGAGCACATCCTCCCCAAACCAGCTGTCCGGCAAAACGCGCACGATGGCAATCAGCGCCAGAACACCGACCACGGCAAACGCGGCCTGTCGACCCAGAAAAAACGTCGCCGAGCCATTCTCGTGCAGCGCCTCGACCGAAGACGCCGAGTACACCATCAGCAGGCCAAAGCATACCAAGGTAAACAAGCAGGCCATGAATATCAAACGGGGGCGCATGATACGGGCGGGAACGCCGGCAATATAGCGTTCGCTAAACGACTGCCCGCCGCGGCTGGAACGCGGTGTGGTGCGACGTGAGGAAGCACGGTCCGAGTCGGGCCTCCTCATACCTTGTCGGGGGCTCTCCTCTCTCACCGCAACCCCTATTCCATTTGTGATTTCGCTGTAGCGGCAAGCTGAGCCACGTAGTCCTTAAACACGCGGCCGCGCTCCTCATAGCCCGAGAACTCATCGAACGAAGAGCAGGCAGGAGAAAGTAAGATCACGTCACCACGGCTCGAAAGCGAACGGGCAACGTCCACGGCGTCGCGCAGGTCATCCGCCTGGGCGATATCCACATCGCCATCGACATCAGCCTCGTCCATAGCGGCGGTGACGCGCTCGCGCGCATCGCCAAAGCAGACGACCGCGCGCACGTTGTCCATAACGACGCGCGCGAAGTCCGTGAGCGGAGTGCCCTTATCGTGGCCGCCGAGCAGCAAGATCACGTCGTCATCGGGAAATGCCGTCAGTGCCTTCTCGACCGCATCGGTGTTAGTCGCCTTGGAATCGTTGACGTAGCGCACGCCGTCAATCTCGCCACACGGCTCCACGCGGTGCTCGAGCGGCTGGAACGAGGCCAGACCGCGGCAGACACCGTCGACATCGGCACCGACTGCCAAGGCAGCCGTGGCAGCGCACAGGGCATTGATAACATTGTGATGGCCCGAGATCTTGAGCTCGGATGTAGCGATGAGCGGGGTCTCGACGCCCTTCAGGCGCACGATCATCTTGCCATCGCGCACAAAGGCGGCATCCTCGCCCTCAGGCTCGTCAAAGGCAACCTTGCAGATGCGACGACCCGGCGTGTAGATGTACTCATCGAACTCGTGAATGCCGGCGTCTTCGACGTCGACAACCACCAGATCGTCATCGACCATATTGTCAAACAGTTTGATCTTGGCAAGCGCATAGTTCTTATGACTCTTATGCCAGCCCAAGTGGTCGGGAGTGATGTTGAGCAGCACCGCCACGCGGGGGTGGAGCTCGGTTGTCGTAGCAATCTGATAGCTCGAGAGCTCAGCCACAAACCACTCGTTGTGGGCTCGGCCGTCAATCTCGTTGACCGGCGGCTCGCCGATGTTGCCGACAGCAACGCTGGCCTCGCCGGCAGCCTTAAGCAGATAATCAGTCAGCGACGTGGTGGTCGTCTTGCCGTTGGTGCCCGTGATGGCAATCCAGTTATCGGGCGACAGGCGATAGGCAAACTCGGGCTCACCCATAATCTGGGCGGCATGCTCGCGCCCAGCCTTAAAGAAGCCCGAGAACTCCGAGATGCCCGGGCACGTCACGCATACGTCATAGGCGCCCTCGACCTGTTCGGTCCCATAGACAAACGACGCACCAGCAGCCTCGAGCGCACGCGTGGCGTCATTGGGCTCAGAGGTGCCACCGCCATACACGGTAACGGCACTTACGCGCTCGGGATGTGCCAGCGCCCAGCGGGCGACATCGAGACCGGATTTGCCCTGACCCAAAACGAGCAGGCTAAAGACATCAGCAAGAGACATGAAAGACCACTATCCCAACTGGAAGAACAGAGCAAGGCCAACGGCACCAAAGGCAGCAGCGATAATCCAAAAACGGATGACGACCTTGGTCTCGGCCCAGCCCTTCTTTTCGAAATGATGATGGATGGGCGCCATAAGGAAGACGCGCTTGTGCGTAAAGTGGAAGTAGACAACCTGAATCATGACCGACAGGGTCTCAACGATAAACAGGCCGCCGATGATGAGGGAGACGACCTCGGTGTTGGTCATGATGGACGTGCAGGCAAACGCGGCGCCCAGGGCAAGCGAGCCGGTATCGCCCATAAAGATGCTCGCCGGATAGCAGTTGAACCACAGAAAGCCCAAGCAGGCACCGGCACACGCGGTGCAGAAGATGGACAGGTTCACGTCTCCGTGCAAAAACGCCATGGCAGCCATGGCGAGCATGGCAATCATGGAGGTGCCGCCAGCAAGACCGTCAAGGCCATCGGTCAGGTTCACGGCATTAGAAAGACCGGCGATCATCAGCCAGCAAAAGACAATGTAGAGCCACGGGAACGAAAGGCCGCAGATGGTGGTCGAAAGCACGCCAAGGTCAATCGTCAGGCCGCCGGGAAAACGAATCTCGGGGGCGACGCCGCACCAGTTAACGGCAAGTACCGTAAAGGTGACACAGATAATGGTTAGGCCGATCATCTTGGCATGAGGCGTCAGACCGAGCGAGCGCCCATGCGTAACGGAGGTCAGGTCGTCGATCAGGCCCAGCACGCCGGTCGCCAGCGTGGCGAGCAGCACGAGCACGAGCTCGGTGGTGAGCTTGCCCATCAGCAGGCAGGTCAGCGAAATCGCGACGAGAATGACAACGCCACCCATGGTGGGCGTTCCCTGCTTAACCAAATGACGCTTGGGGCCATCGGCACGAACCTGCTGGCCGATACCCTCGACCTTAAGTAGCTTGATCCACCACGGCATGAGCAGCAGCGCAATGGCAGCGGCGATGCCAAGCCCCAAAAAAGCCTGATACGTTGGATACGAGGGATTGCCGAACATGGGCTAGCACACACCTTCCACAAAGCGGTCGAGCTCAACAAAGCGGGAACCCTTGACCAGTACAACATCATGTTTTTCAAGCGCGCCGCCCATGCGGTCGAGCACCTGCTGATAATCGGAGAACACCTGGATGCGGTCCTCGTCCATGCCCATCATGCGCGCGGCATCGGCCATAAGCTGGGCCAGCTCACCACCCACGCACGCCAGCATGTCGAGCTTCTTGGCGGCGGCATAGGCGCCCACGAGCTCATGCATGCGAGGAGCCTCATCGCCCATCTCGCCCATCTCGCCCAGGATCGCCATGCGAGACCCCGTGCACGAAAGCGAGCACAGCAGATCGAGACCAGCAGCCATGGATTCGGCGCTGGCGTTATAGGAATCGTCGATGACGCGGGCACCGCTCTTGGCGCGCTTGATCTCCTGGCGGTGCCCGGTGATCGTGAGGCCCCTAAAGGCAGCATCGATCTGCTCGGGCGTCACGCCCAGGCGATAGGCAACTGCGGCGGCCTTAACGGCATTTGGGACGGACTGCACGCCGGGGATGGCAAGCATGGTATCGGTCGTCTCACCCTGGCCAAAATCGAGCGTAAAGACCGGACGGCCCTCGTCATCAACACGAATGTCGCGGGCACGGACCTCATCATCGTCCGAGACGCCGGCCAGCATCACATCGATACCAGCAGGCTGGGCGAACGTATCGCGAATGAACGGCGTAAAGTCGTCCTCACCGCCCAAAACCAGCAGCGGCAAGAAGTCGCCGGCGGCGCACATACCCTGGACAATCTCGGCCTTAGCGCGGGCGATGTTCTCGCGGCTGCCCAAAATGCCGATGTGAGAGGTACCAATCTTGCTCACGATGGCAAGGTTGGGATTGGCGGACTGGGACAGGCGCTCAATCTCGTGGAAATGGTTCATGCCCATCTCGAGCACCAGGACCTCGGTATCGGCCGGAGCGGAAAGCACCGTGAGCGGCATGCCGATCAGGTTATTGAAATTGCCCTTGGTGGCCCAGACACGATAGCGCTTGGCGAGCACGGCGGCGAGCACGTCCTTGGTCGTCGTCTTGCCGATGGAACCGGTAATACCAACGACCAGGCAGCCAAGCTCCAGGCGATACGTGTGCGCCAAACGCAGCAGAAACTCCTCGGGATCATCGGTCAGCAGGATGGCGCACCCCTTGTCCTGCGCCAGCGAGACCAGCTCGGCCTCGGGCTCACGCGTCATCACGACGGCGCCGGCACCCGACTGGACGGCACGGGAAGCAAAATCATTGCCGTCGACGTTTTCACCGGGAAAGGCGACGAAAATCGTCCCTTCCTCGACCTGGCGCGAGTCGATAACGCACCCGCGGCATACCCGATCGGCTTCTCCCGTCACGGTTCGGGCCCCTGTTGCGGCCGCGAGGTTGTTGACGGCGATCTCTATCATTGCAGCTCCCCTGTAAACCTAATAATGCTATCGGCGTATTGTATCCCAGCGCCGCACATGCGTGGTGCAGGGCATGTGAACACCCTCATATGGGACAACAACCCACGCCCCAAAGATTGTAACCCCCTACTTCGTGTGCGGGATACCCAGCACGTCGAGCGCGTTGGCCATAATGGACTGGAACGGCACCGCAGCGGCATCTGAGCCGCTCGGCGTTCCGTCGAGCGTGATATAGCACAGCACCTTGGGCGATTGTGCCGGTGCAAAGCCCATAAAGGACGACATGTAGTTCTCCTTGAGGTAGCCGCCGTTCTCGTCGGCACGTTCGGCCGTACCGGTCTTACCCGCCACGTCATAGCCGTCAACCGCGCCGCCAACGCCCGTTCCCTCGGACACGACCGTCTGCATGCACGATGTCACCTGGGATGCGGCGTCCTCCGAAATCGCGCGCTCGCCTTCGCCCCAGTCCTTCTCGTCGCCCTTGCTGGACTTATAGAAGTGCGGTGTCATCATCACGCCGCCGTTGGCGATGCCGCCCACGGCACGTGCGATCTCAATCGGCGAGACAGACAGTGCCTGTCCAAAGCTCATCGAGCCCAGCGTGGCGCCGTCATACTGGTCACGCTCCTTGACGATACCCAGGCTCTCTCCCGGAAAATCGACACCCGAGCTGTGACCGATGCCCCACTTGTCCACATAGGCGGCAAAGTCGTCGGCACCGATCTTGCGCCCCACTAGGACAAAGCCCACGTTGGACGAACGGCGCATCATCTCGCGCACATCCATGGTCATGGCATAGTCGCGCTTGTCGGCATCGGTGACGGTATCGTCGCCCACCTTGATGCTCGCCGGCACCTCAAACGACGTACTCGATCGCACGACGCCCAAGTCGAAGCCGGCGCCCGCCACGAGCGTCTTAAAGACCGAGCCGGGCTCGTAGGCGTCGGTGACCAGGCGCAGATTCATATCCTCGGTCTTGGCATTCTCCAGATCGGTCTGGTCGTAGGTCGGGTACGAGCAGGCTGCCAAAATCTCGCCTGTCGTAGGATCGGTGACCAGCGCCGAGCCGTTCTTGGCCTTAGTCTTCTCAACTGCCTCTGCCAGGGCATCCTCGGCCGCACGCTGGATATTGACGTCGAGCGTCGTCACGATATCAACGCCGTCGACCGCAGCCACCTTTTTATAGGCACCGCCCGCGATATAGCTGCCGTCCCTCGCGCGCTCGCGTACGAGAGAACCGTTCGTGCCGGTCAGAAGCTTGTTGTATTGCTTTTCGAGACCCGTCAAGCCGTCGTTGTCTACATTCACTACACCCAGCACCTGCGATGCCAGATTGCCGTATGGATATACGCGCTTCATGGCCTGCTCAAAAAGCACGCCGGGCAGGTTCTTCTTCTCCAGCGCCGCAACATCGTCTTCGTCCACCTGGCGCTTGATATACACCCAGGTTCCATCGGACTCAACGAGCTTGCGGCAGGTCTTTTTATCGATTCCAGTTGCCTTGACCAGCGCCGACACCGTCTTGTCAACATCCTCGACAAGCTGCGGGTTCACGGCGATGTTGCGACATTCGACCGACGACGCCAGCACGTTGCCGTTGCGGTCGTAGATGGTGCCGCGTTTGGCATAGAGGGTCTGCGCAAGCAGGCGGCGCGCATCGGCACGCTCGCGCAGTTTATCGGCTTCGACAATTTGATAGTCGGCAAGGCGAAAGACGCCCAAGCCCAAGCCAAGCCCGATGAAGCCCATGACGGCTTTGCGGCGAGGCAGAGGCGCGCCTGTGAGCCATTCGGTCGACGAACTCTTGCGCGACCTGGTGTTATGCACTTGAGGGCCGCCCGAGCCGCGAAGTCGCGACGCCGGGTCGTTGCCACGGGACCGCCCGGCGTTGTAAGATTGCCGACCCGTTCCTTGATAACCAGAACGTCCCCGCGACGAGGGACGTCCAGAACCGCGGCCCCCATCGGAACCGCGGCGATAGTCATTTGTCATACTCAGCTACCGTCTTGCTACTGAGCGGTCGCGGGCGCGTTGGCGCCCGCGGCTGCATCCTGCGAAAAGTCAAGTGTAACGCTCTCGCTGGGCTCCACCATGCCATAAGCGCCCGCAAGGTCGCGAATGCGCGTGTCGGCGCCATAGACCGAATGCATGACCTCCAGGTCGGAGCTCTCATCGGTCGCCTTTTCGAGCGTGCTGGTAAGCTCGGCGTTGCTGTTGAGCACCTGGGCCGTAACGCCGGCGAGCGCCACGCGGGCGACGCCGATCGTCATGAAGATAGCCGCAATGATGCAAAACGTTTTAAGAACGCTCATGAAAACCGGGCTTACCGCCTGGTTTGCCTGACGGCCCGCGCCCGTGTAGACATCAAAGCGCGGCGCGCGCTGCTCACGGGGAGCAACGGGGGCCTGCGGCGTCTCACGATAGGCGGGCATGGCGTTCATATCATAGGCGAGTGCTGCGCTTGAAGTGTTGTAGCCCATGATATGCCGCCTCCCATCCCGAGTACGTTGGTAGTGTGTTTAAGCTTCGTTTATGGTGCGAGCGGGAGGTCCAATATCGCGCGGTCGCGCCTACAGACGCTGCGCCACGCGGATTTTGGCTGATCTCGCCCGAGGGTTGCGCTCAACCTCATCAGGCTGGGCAACCAAGGGTTTGCGGGTGATGACCTTGAGTATCGGCACGTTGCCGCACACGCACACCGGAATCTCCGGCGGACACGTGCACCCCTGGCTCATCTCCTTAAAGTGGTTCTTTACGATACGGTCCTCGAGCGAGTGATACGAGATGACGCAGATACGTCCGCCCGGGTTGAGCCACCTGGTGGCGGCATCAAGCCCTCGTTCGAGCACATCGAGCTCGTGATTGACCTCGATGCGAATGGCCTGGAAACTTTTCTTGGCCGGGTGTCCGCCATGCCGACGAGCGGCAGCCGGGATACCCGCCTTGATGATCTCGACAAATTGGCCGGTGGTTTCGATCGGTTCTTGCTCGCGGCGGCGCACGATCTCGCGCGCAATCTGCGAGGCGAACTTCTCTTCTCCGTAGACGCGTAGAATCCGGGCGAGGTCGTGTTCGTTATAGGTGTTGATGACCTCAGCTGCGTTTAAGGTGTTATTACCCGGATCCATCCGCATGTCCAATGGGGCGTCCTCGTTATACGAAAAGCCCCTGCCAGGGATATCGAGTTGCGGTGACGAAACGCCCAAA
Organism: Collinsella sp.; assembly: GCA_052278285.1. Classification (GTDB taxonomy): domain Bacteria; phylum Actinomycetota; class Coriobacteriia; order Coriobacteriales; family Coriobacteriaceae; genus Collinsella. Next base: position 9,696 of record DAWBYD010000140.1, read on the forward strand.
TCGAACAGGAAGCCATCGACCCCGGGCACCTCGGCCGAGCAAAGCAGCTCGTCCAAGTCGCCGAAGTTGCCCTTCAGCAGCTGGTGCGGAACGCCGGGAACCTCGCGGTCCAGACGGGCACCAGCGGCCTCGAGGGCCATGTCGTCCTGATCGACGCCGAGCAAAAGGCCCGTCTCCCCCACCTGCGCGGCCATCTTTACCGAATGGCCGGCACCGCCAAGGGTGCAATCGCAGACAACGGAGCCGCTCTTTAGCCGCAGCGACTCAAGCACTTCGCCGAGCATGACAGGTTCATGCCGATATTCTTGTGTCAAGATCCCACGCTCCATCCGTTACCCGTGCCTTGCCCTTACGAGAAGAAGAGGTCCAGCAGGGCCTCATCGTCATCGTCCTCATCGGCCGCGGCGCGATCCCAAACCTCAAGGTGGTCGTAGTTGCCCACAACCGTGACCTCGCGGTCGAGGTTCGCCTGCTTGCGGAGAGACTCGGAAAGACCGATACGACCGGCGCTGTCCACGTCCATCGACGTGGTGCGCTTGTTGATCGCCCTCATGAGCTTCTGGTCGTTGATGTCACGCGGGTTAAAACCCTCGTGGCCCTCACGACCCGCGAAGAGTCCTTCGACCCACTTATCGAAGGCCTCGGCAGAGAACACGTACAGAGCATCGACATCCAGGGCTTTGAACACGCGAACGTGCTCTCCAAGCTCCTCGCGAAGGGGTGCAGGCAGGGACAGACGACCTTTTGCATCGAGATTGCGCTCGTATGCACCCGTCATTCCCATGTGCGCCCTCCCCTCGGTTACTCAGATGGCACGTACGCGGGGAACCGCCCCGCCTGTCGACGTCATCAATAATATGGGGAACCGCCCCATTTTTCAACACCTTTCCCCACCC
>DAWBYD010000141.1:0-3793 GCA_052278285.1 Collinsella sp.
CCTCGTAGAGCACCACATCGGGCTTAATGCGCCCGCCGCCCGCGTGCCGCGCGTGCGGCGGGCGCAGTAAGCCCGATGTGGCGCGCTACGAGGAGCCGCTCGATGAGCATGTGCTGACCGGGGCCGTTGCCGCCAGCGCCGCGGCCGATGCCCTCATTGTGGGTGGGACCTCGCTCGTGGTGTATCCGGCGGCAGGCCTTACGCGTTACTTTACCGGCGATACGCTGGCCATATGCAACCTTGCTCCCACCGATCAGGATGCAAATGCCGACCTGCTGATTTCTTGCGACATCGCGGCCGCGTTTGCGTTCTAGCCCGTGTGCGCGGATACAATAGAAAGACTGAGTGCAAAGCGACCCCGCCGCCAGCTCTCTAAGCTCGGCGGCGTGGGCATTTTAGGAGGATGTTCATGGCGAACGACAGCAAGACATGGCGGTGCGGAAAGTACGAGCTCAGCGTTGACCGTCCGCGCATCATGGGCGTCCTCAACGTGACGCCCGATTCGTTTAGCGATGGCGGGGAGCACTTCGACCCCGATGCCGCCATCGAGTACGGCCTGGCGATGCTCGACGCCGGCGCCGATATCATCGACGTGGGCGGCGAGTCCACGCGCCCCGGCTTTACCCCGGTCAACCCCGACGAGGAGGCTCGCCGCGGGCTGCCCGTGGTGCGCGCGCTGGCCAAGGAGGGCGCCATCGTCTCGATCGACACGCGTCATGTGGCGGTTGCCAAGGCGGCCGTGCGCTGCGGCGCCTCGATCGTCAACGACGTGACCGGCTTCACCGATCCCAAGATGGTTGAGTTCGTTAAGACGAGCACCTGCGGCGTCATCGTAATGCACGCCGGCGAGGTCGCCGCACCCGCACGCACGCACGCGACGGTGCAGCTCGATACCTCGGCTGCGGCGTTTGTTGCCGAGAAGGCACGCGAAGCGGCTGCCGAGGCCGCGCGCGAGGCCGAGAAGCCGGCCCGTCGCCGTCGCGGCAAGCTGCTGGGCGAGTCCAAGGTTGAGGCCAAGCTTCCGGGCGGCGTGGTGCAGCCCTCGCTGCCGTTTGGCGAACCGGAGCCCACGTCCGAGCCTGTAACCGAACTGGGGCAGGAGACGCCGGCCGCCGAGCAGGCTGCTGCCGCCGAGACCGTCGCGCCCGCGCCCGAGGCCGCGCCCGAGGCCACCGAGGCCGCATCGGAGTCCAATGACCGACTGGCCGCCATGATGCGCCGCAGCGCCCGCCGCGAGGAAGCCTACGTGCCCACCTCGCAGCTCCGCCGCTTCACCCTGCCCGATTCGGCGCCCATCATGCGCCGCGTCATGGGCTTTCTGTCCGACCAGGCCCGCACGCTCATCCATGCCGGCGTGTCGCGCGACCGCATCTGCATTGATCCTGGCCCGGGCTTTGGTAAGTCGGCTAACGAGGACATCGTCATCCAGCGCGAGACTGCCAAGATGGCGTCACTGGGCTATCCGCTCATGTGTGCCGTGTCGCGCAAGCGCTTTGTGGGCGCCGTCTCGGGCGTGACCGAGGCCGCCGAGCGCGATGCCGCTACGTTTGGCGTGTGCCTGGGCGCCATCCAGGCCGGTGCCAACATCGTGCGCGTGCACGACGCCGCGGGTTTTGCGCAGTTCCTGAACGGCTACTGGGCGGTTGCCAAGCCGCAGCCGCGCCGCGCGTTTGTGGCCGTGGGCTCCAACCTGGGGCATCGCTGCGACAACATCCGCGCTGCACGCGAGATGATCGCCGAGATTCCACTCACCTGCGTGTCCAACTCCTCCAAGATTTACGAGAGCGAGCCGGCCTACGAGACGCGCCAGGACGCGTTTGCCAACGCTGTCATCGAGATTAAGACCGAGCTGGCGCCGTTGGTGCTGCTCGACGAGCTCATGAAGATCGAGGTCGAGCTGGGGCGCGACCGCTCCAAAAAGGCCAAGGCCAACGGTCCGCGCACCATCGACCTGGACCTGCTGTGGATGGACGGCGAGACCCACGGCGGCAAAAAGCTGCGCCTGCCGCATCCGCTGATCGGCGAACGCGATTTTGTGCTGGTGCCGCTCGAGGACCTGATGCACGACCCGGCGCGGTTCTTCCGCTACAACGGCGTCGAGGTCAAGGAGCCCGAGGACCGCGTGGGCCATATCGTGGGCGAATTGGGGCGTATGTAGATGATCGAGATGAATGCTGTTGCCGCTGGCACCGAGCTCGACGCGGCGCGCGACGCGGGCCGCGAGGGCATGTCCGCGGGCTGGTGCGCGTGGAGCGCGGGCGATGCATCGCTGATGTTTTCGCTGGTCGTGCGCCCCGATGTGAACATGCATGCCTTCCACGGCCTGCCGTTTGTGGCGGCTATGGGCATGATGGACGCGCTTGTGGGCACGGCTTCGACGCCGGGGTTGGGCCTTGCCGGTAAGGTGGGTATCCAGTGGCCGAGCGATATCGTGTGCGGTGCGCCTGCGTTTGAGACGTCGCTCGCGCGTGTTGCCGTGAACGGCGGTGCCGGTGCCGCGGGCATGTTCGGTGCCGTGACGGTGGATATTGAGCGTTCGGCGCTGAGCGAGCTTGGTGTGGACGTGGCTGACGAAGCGCTGGTCGAGACGCTGGCCGCCGCCGTGCTGGCCCGCGTGGACGCCTGGGCGGTTGTTGCCAACACGCCGCAAGGCGCCGCAGGGCCGCTGGCTCCCGTGCTGGGCGAGTACTTCGACATGGTGCCGCTGCTGGGCCGCCAGGTTGCGGCGGTGTCTCCCAACGGCTTGCCGCTTGCGGTCGGTGTGTTTGCGGGCCTGGACATCTGGGGCCGCGCGACCATCAAGACCGATGCCGGCGAGCAGGAGTTTCCGCCCGAGGCTGTACGAATTCGCGGGCTGTAGCGTCTCGGCTTCGCCAGAGCCTACGCTAACTCCTGCATGCGGCGGTAGATTTCGCAGATACCCTTGATGGTGAGCTGTCCGTCGACCACGTCGAAGGCATCGGTCGAATCGGCGACGATGCCGGCGAGACCGCCTGTGGCGATAACGGTGGCATCGTCGCGGCCCAGCTCGCGCTTCATGCGCGCGACCAGGCCTTCGGCCATGGCGGCGGCGCCCATCACGGCGCCGACCTTGATGCATTCCTCGGTGTCACGGCCGATGGCGTGCTCGGGCGCCTCGAGCGGAACGCTGGCGAGCTTGGCAGCGCGGGCAGCTAGCGCGTCCATGGAGATGCGGATGCCCGGCGCGATCGCTCCGCCAATGTAATAGCCGTCCTCATCGATGACGTCGATATTGGTCGCGGTACCAAAGTCCACCACGATCGCTGGCGCGCCGTAGAAAGCTTCGGCTGCGACGGCGTTAGCTACGCGGTCGGCGCCCACGGCCTGGGGTCGCGCCGCACGCAGCTTGGTCACGGCGGCCGTCTGCGGCCCGATGACGATGGCGTCTGCGGCAATGCGGTCGGCCACAGCGTGCCATTCGCGCGAGAGCTGCGGCACCACGCCGGCAAAGGCGATCGCGTCGACCGCGCCGAGCGAGAGGTCGTACATCTTAAAGAAACCCATCAGGCGCACATGGATCTCGTCGGCGGTATAGGAGCGGTCGGTGGGCATGCGCCACGACTGCACCAGCTCGTCTCCGTCAAACAGGCCCATGGCCGTCTGCGTGTTTCCCATATCGATAGCGAGCAGCATGTCTACTCCCGGTGTCGGCATAAAAGGACGCGCACCATTGTATACGTGCCGTCGGCGCTGCTGCGCCGCGATTCGTCTGCGTGGGCGTTCGGCCCCGTGTTCAGCTGAACCGAGTGCGGCCGGAACGCCCGGTTTACTG